>JAAZOP010000477.1 GCA_012797735.1 Myxococcales bacterium | reverse complement strand
GTTCGATCCGGGTCGTGAACGACGACGGGACGGTGGTCTGCGAGACGGACGACGACACGGCGACGGCGTACACGGCGGGTCCGGGGCTGACGCTGTCGGGGACGCAGTTCGCGGTCTCGTTCGCGGGGACGGGGACGGCCGCCACCGCGGCGCGTTCGGACCACACGCAGGCGTGGTCGTCGCTGACCGGGGTGCCGGCGGGGTTCGCCGACGGCACGGACGACACGGGGACCTCGTACACCGCCGGGACGGGGATCACGATCAGCGGCACGACGATCTCGGCGAACCAGACGACGGTGGAGGGGTGGGCGCGCGGCGTGTGCTACGACACGACGGCGGAGTTGCGCGGCGTGCTGGATCCGGTCTACGCGGCGGCAGCGCACAGCCACGCCTGGAGCACGATCACCTCGATGCCGGCCGGCTTCGCCGACGGGGTCGACAACGACACGCTCTACGCCGCGGGCAGCGGGCTGACGCTGTCCGGCACCACGTTCTCCGCGGACACGAACTACCTGCAGCGGCGGGTGACCGGAACGTGTCCCGCAGGAAGTTCGATCCGGGTGATCGATACCGCCGGTGGCGTGACGTGCGAGACGGACGACGTGGGCTCCGGCGGCAGCTACACCGCCGGCGCCGGCATCAGCATCAGCGGGACGACGATCTCGGTGGCGGCCAACGGCATCGTTTCCTCGATGATCGCCGACGGCACCGTCACCTCCGACGATACGTCGCTCACGTCGCTCACCGCCCAGGGCTCCACGTCGCTGGTCGCGGGCGACAACTACTTCTACGGACCGACCTACACGCCGTCGGTCAACCAGACCGCCGTCGTGATCTCGCTCGTCGGCATCGCTTCCTCCGGCACCGGCTGGCCCGAGTACACCATCTGGTTCCGCACGGCGGCACGGGTCGGCGGTGTCAACCAGCTGGACCTGGACCTCGGCTTCTACCTGCCGGCCGCGACGGGAAGCGGCCAGTGGCGGACGATGACGCGTTCCCACACCTGGAGCCTGACCGCCGGGACGAGCTACCAGTTCGGCTGTTTCCTCGGCAGCGTTCCCAGCACCGCCGCCGGGTCGTCGGCCTGGTGTCACACGACGGTGATCGTCCTCTGACGCGCGGGCCGGTCCAGCCGGCGGCGCGGCGGCATGGACGGAAGTTGCCCCACGCGCCGCCGCGCGAGAGAATGCGCTCATGCTCTCCGGGCGGCGCCTGCTGCTCCTCGCTCTGCCCGCGACCGCGCTCGCCGCGGCCGATTGCCGGCGCGACGTCGCGCCCCCGGACGACGAGAAGGGGCCGTTCGCCGTGCCCGCCGCCGAGATCCCGGCCGCGGACGTCGAGCGGGTGCTCGCCGAGAGCCGCGCGCGCCAGCAGGCGCAGGGCACCGTCCCCGACCTCGAACTCCTCGCGCGCCGCTTCCGGCGCATGAACCTGGTCGCCCTGGGCCGCGACCCCGACGACGGGTCGCTCCTGTACACCGCGAAGAACGAATCCCCCGCCTTCCGCCAGACCGCCCGGGTCCTCCGCGCGCAGCTCGGCGACGACGCCGTCGATGTGCTGGGCGAGCGACTCGCCGATCGAGCCCTCGACGCGCTGCTCGACGAGACCGGTACGTTCCGCGTCCCGATGCGCGTCGAGACGTTCCAGGGCGAGCGTCTCGCGGACGCCGCGCTGGAGATCCTCGGTTGGACCCGCGACCTGCCGCTGCTGCTGCTGCACTACGGCCTGGTGGCCGACGACAACCGCTCGGTCCTGCCCCGCTTCACGCTCCGCACCCTCCTCCGCGCGCGATGGAACCTCGAGACCGACCGGCCGCCGGAACACGCGTTGCGCGACCCCGAGAAGGTCGCGTGGCTCGAGTTCCGGGCGCGCTACCGCCGTCACGCGCCGCTGGCGGAACGACGCCAGGCGCTCGCGGAGCTGGCGAAGCTGCTCCCCTCCTATCCGCTGGATCGCGCGCTCGAGGCGCTTGCGCGGGAGGCACGGGCCGCGCCCGGCGCGGTCCGCGAGGAAGGCGATCCCCTGCCGTAGCCCCGCCCGCCTCGCCCGGCGCCCTCGACGCCTGTCGTCCGGGCGCGTCCCGCCGGACCGGGTTCCCGCGCCGCCCGCCGGCAGCCGACGTCGGAGAAAACCGGGGCGGCCGCGGCGAGAGAACGTTTGCCGTCGAGGGGGCCTTGCCACCCTCCCCCGCGGTCGTGCTATAGGTCCGGGCCGCCGTGGGCCCTCGGGCGCCGCGGCGCGGTGCCCGAGGGCACCGAGGTCCCCATCGTCTAGGGGTTAGGACTCCGGCCCTTCAAGCCGGCAGCACGGGTTCGAATCCCGTTGGGGACGCAGACATTGGGGAAACAGCGCCCGAAGGCTCACGCGCGCCCCGACTTGGAAGCGCGGCCTCCCGTTCCACTGCGTCGGCGTGAACGTCACCGGCCCTTCGAACAGGATCCCGAGGACCTTCCGCGCATCCTCGGGATTCCGGTCCAGTGGCGCGCGCAGTTCATGCTGGGCGACAACGATCGCCGGGAACGCCACGACGCGGTGGGCAAGGTCGTCAGTGACGTGGGGCGCGACCTCGGA
Source organism: Myxococcales bacterium (assembly GCA_012797735.1). Taxonomy (GTDB): domain Bacteria; phylum Myxococcota_A; class Polyangia; order DRWM01; family JAAZOP01; genus JAAZOP01. The sequence continues at coordinate 18,473 of JAAZOP010000477.1, read as the reverse complement.
ATCCCGTCGGGCTGTAGCCTGACCCGCGTGCGTCCCGCGACGGGGGGCCCGCGATCAGGGTTGGTTGGGCGGCGGCTCCACCGGCTCGATGCCCTCGAATCCCTCGAAGTGCCGCCGGTTGAAGGTGACGATGCGGCGGAGGCCGTGCTCCCGCATGACCGCGACGTGCGCGACGTCGTAGATGCCCGGACCACGCACGCCGCGCACCGCAGCAAGCCGCAGCGCGTCGACCGCGGCCGCGGCGCCGGCGGCCAGAAGCCGAAGCCCCGGCGTCGCGAGAACGTCCGCGAGCAGCCCCGCCGCCGACTCGGCATCGAGCGGCTTCCCGACGTGCTTGGTCAACGCCACGAACGCTTCGTGCAGGACCTGCGGCGACACCGCCGCTGGAACCCGACCGGCCGCGACCGAGCGCCAGAAGCCTGCCGAGACCGCGTGGAACGACGTGCCGGGGTCGAGGGCATAGACGATGACGTTGGCGTCTACGTAGACGGGCTCAGTCATCGCCATGCAGTTCCTCGGCCGCCAGGCTACCGACGATTCCACCGAGGTGATGCTTGCCGATGTGCTTCAGGATGCCGACTTCCCCGGCGTCGGACACAGGCGCCGCCGGTGTCGGTTCGCCCAGCGCCTCGATCAGCCGCTGGACCAGCATGCGCTTCTCCGGGGGCAACTTCTCGATCATCTCCGCCATCTGTTCGGTGCTCATCGCACGACCTCCGGTCCCGGATGCCGGGACCACCATACCCAGCCTGGCACGCGTGCGGCGTCCCGCCTACGCGCCCACGGCAAGGACGGGCGGGCCCGGCCAAGCAGAAGTCTGGTCGAAGCTCCTCCACCGCAATTCCGTACTGCGAGCGTGCCGTTGGGGACGCCGGAATCAACGGACGTCAGGGTCGGTGGCGGAGCGGAACGAGGCTGCGGCGCGGTCGTCCTGCGGAGGGCCGTACGGGCGCGGCGGCAGACCCTCGACCCGCACCTCCGGATGCTCCGCCAACCACCGCTCGAAGGCGGCGAACGCGCGGTCGTAGGCGTCGATCTCGTCCTGGGCCTCCTCGCGGGCCTCCTCGTCGAGCGACGGGAGGCCGGCGGCGGCCTGCGCCTCGGCGAGGCTCAGTTCGCCGCGGCGCCACATCCGGTACGCGCGCAGGATCGGGAACAGCTCGGGGCAGCGGTCCGGGCCGCGGAAGTCGAGCGTCGCCGAGCGTTCGGCGCCGGGATACCAGCTCGGGTTGCGGTCGTCCGGGATCGTGCGGGGCAGCGACATGTACGGTGTGTCGTCGGGCACGTTGGTGAACGCGTCGTAGAGCGGGGTGGCGGCGGCGTCGGTGCGCCCCAGCGGCGGGAGGCCGAGGATCAGCTCGATCGTCCGGTAGACCGACAGGAACGACGTGTGCACGTGGCTGATGTGGCCGCGGCGCGCCCAGGGGCTGACGACGATCAGGAAGGAGCGGTGGGCATCGACGTGGTCGGCGCAGCTCTGCGGGTCGTCCTCGACGATGAAGACCACCGTGCTCCGCCAGTCGTCCGAATGGCTCAGCTCGTCGATCAGCACGCCGAGCGCGTGGTCGTTGTCGTTGATCATCGCCTCGGGGGTCAACGCCCCCGGGTCGGTGCCGTTCGTGTGGTCGTTGGGCAGTCCGATGAAGACGAACGGGGGAAAGCGCCCGCCGAGGATCATCCGGTCCACGACGTACGCGATCTTGTCGTCGTCGCGGACGGCCAGGTTGAAGAACACGCCCGGAAACGAGAGGTCGGTGTGCGACAGGACGGTCTCGCCGCCGACCGACCCGAGGGTGCCGACGACCTCGCCGTAGTTGGTGAAATCGACGCCGTGGCGGATCAGGTGCTGGAAGAAGGTGCCGACGTCGGGCTGGCCGGGGTCGAGCACGGAGACCTCCGGGAAGCCGCCGCTGCGGTAGTCCTCGATCCAGACCCGTTCCATGTACTCGGTGACGAACAGGCCGGTGAGCCACAGGTGCCCCTGCACGGAAACCTCGGAGTCGGTGTAGAAGTTGTCGTGCAGGGTGAATTCCTCGGCCAGCTTGTGCTGGTTCGGCGTGATCTCGCGGCCCCAGTGGAGGTACTCGGGCCCCGCGTCGGCCTCGGCCCCGGGGAAATCGCCGAACACGCAGTCGAAGGTCTTGTTCTCCTTGACCACGAGCACGACGTGTTCGATCGGCGTCGGGTCGCCCGGGTGGAGCGGGATCGGGAACGGCGGGTCGCACTCCGCCGGAAAGTCGAACGGGAACACCGTCTCCGGCCGGCGGTAGTTCGCCTCGACCTGCGCGGTCCAGCTCGCGAGGTCCCCGGCGGCGAGGTCGACCGTCATCACGGTGCCGGCCACCCAGTCCTTGATGTCGCGGCCGGGGTTGGGTCCGAGGCTGCCGCTCTTGCCGTGGACGACCACCATCGTGCGGCCGTCCGGGGTGAACGCGAGGTCGGTGGGGTACCAGCCGGTGGGGATCGATCCGAGCACGGCGAGGTCGGAGGCGCGCAGGACCAGGACGGCGTTGTCGCCGCCGCGGGTGACGTAGAGCCGGTCGGAGGAAGGCTCGTACCAGACGGCGTTGGGGTTCGAGTTGCGGGCCGGTTCGGTCTCCCCCGGCAGGGCGAAGTCCCCGACCCAAGCGCGGGCGACGACGTCCTGGCTCGTCGTGTGGATCGCGATCACCTCGTCGCCGCCGGACACCGCCGCGTAGACCCGCGATCCGTCGGGGCGGACCGCCAGGCCGGCGGGGCTGGTGGCGGCGGGGACGGAGGCGAGCGACACGCCGAGGTCGAGGTAGACGATGAAGATGCGGTCGCCGCCGAGGGCCGAGGCGTACAGTTCGTTGCGTCGCGGGACGTAGACCACGTCCCAGACGCCGGTGGTGAGCGGGATCGTCCGGCGGGTGGCGAGGCTCGCGGTGTCGATCTCCACGATGCCGTTGCCGATCGCGCCGCCGTCGAAACGGGCCACCCACAGCCGGGAGCCGTCGGGATTCATTGCGAGGCCCGCCGGATAGCCGCCCACCTCGATCGAGGACGCCGGCTCGAGCGTGCCGTCCGGCAGGATGCGGAACACGTCCACGTCGCCGCCGACGCCGTTCGAGGCGAACAGGCGGGTGCCGTCGGGATGCACCGCCAGCCCGTAGAACGCCTCGCCGCGGTCGATCCGCTGGAGGACGCCGTTCGTGGCCAGGTCGATCGCGTAGAGCAGGCGGTCGTCGTCGCTGGCGCTGGTGACGTAGGCCACCGCGCCGTCCGGGTGGACCTCGACGTCCTGCGGGAACCCGTCGAGGATCGTCTCGGGGCCGGCCGGGGTGACGGCGCGCCCGCCGGGGACCAGGCGCGTGCCGTCCGGATTGAGCCCCATGCGGAGCAGCGCCGCCGGCGGCGGCTCGGGCAGCGAGCAGTCCGGGCCGACTTCCTCGGCGACGTCGTCCGCGAAGTCCTCGACCTCTCCGGCCGCCTCGTCGCGCGCCTCACCGTCCGCCTCGTCCTCCGGCGTGGCGGGCGCGACATCGATGCCGACCTCGACCTCGACGTCGCCCCCGTCGTCCGCGGCCGTCGTGCCCGAGCCGCAGTCGCATCCGGTCGCCAGGAGCAGCGCCAGCGCCGCGGTCGTTGCTCGTCTCATGCCCGACGGCTCCCTTCGCCCGTTTCGTTCCGCATCGCACCGGTCAGTCTGGACGCTGGGCCGCCCGGCGTCAATCCGGACGGCCCCGGGCGCGGGGTGGAAGGGAGGCGTGCCGGTGCGTCGAACAAGAGCGCCGTCCGGGTCTCCGGCCGTACGGTGACCGGACGCTACGGACAGCTTCCGCCGGCGACGACGCGCAGGTTGGCGTAGGTGGCCCCGTCGAGCCAGCCGCCGGCGTCGAACACCGTCCGGCCCAGGAACAGGTAGCGCAGGCCGGGGCTCGAGGCGCCCTCGGTGCTCCACGCCAGATCGATCGCGGTCTCGTGCCGCCCGTCCACGAACAGCCGCACGCGCTCGCCGGTCCAGTCGAGGCAGAGGCGGTAGGTGTGGGCGGTGTCCCAGTCGAACTCGGTTTCGGTGTAGGTCGCGCCGCCGCCGCCCCAGCCGTCTTCGGTACCGGTGCCGGCCTTGAGCTTGATCGCGTGGTCGCGGAAGGAATCCGGCTCCTCGTCAGTGGCCTGCAGGTTGATCGAGACCTCGTGGCGGTCGGCGGCCTCCCAGTGGTTGCCGTGGTCGCCCTGGTACAGCCCGAGGAAGTTGAGGTAGCGATCCTCGCCGCCGACGTGCCGGTACATCGTCATCGGGTCGAAGTGGACCAGGTCGAGGTGCAAGGCGCCGCAATCGACCGGCGCCCCGAAGTCGTAGACGATCCGGGATCCGAAGTCGGTCGTGCGCCAGCCGTCGGTGTCGAACGCACCGCCCGCGACCGCCCCGGAGCACTCGGCGGCCGACGTCAGGCGCTCGTCGAGGATCGCGGCCTCGGCGGGGCACACGCAGCAGTCGGCCGGGCACGCGGTGCAGTGCTCCTCGGGCTCGCACAACCCGTTGCCGCACGCCGCCGGCGTCTCTCCGCCCGCGTCGTCGGCCGCGGTTTCCTCCGCGACATCGACCGCCTCGACGCCGGCGTCGTCGGTCGTCGCGACGTCCTCCCCGCGGTCGCCCGGGACGTCGCCGTCCGCGGTTCCGCCCTCTCCGTCGGCTTCCGCGACGGCATCGACACCGGGTGTCGTCGAGTCGTCGCAGGCGACCGCCGCCAGGCAGCCGAGCGCCGCCAGCCAGGCCCGGGCCGAGTGACCATCCCGCATGGCTTCCCCCTTTCCCCGATCAGAAATGGTCCAGGTCCATGTCGACCACGCGCGTTCGCTTCCGGTCGCGGCACTCCTCGACGTGCCTGCGCATCGTGTCGCGCAGGCCGTTCGCATCGCGGAGCCCGGCCAGGGTCAGCGTGGGCGTCGTCTTGTCCGAGGTGATGACGACGAGGTTGGCGAGGCCGGCGAGGCGCAGGAAGAACGGCTGGACCACGTTGAGGTCATCGACGCGGTACAGCTCCAGGTTATCGGTGCGACGCGAGAAGACGCCGGCGGAAGACAGGATGCGCTGCGTGGTGAGCTTGTAGCGCGTGGTGCGCGTGACGAGGAAGGCGCGGAGGACGACGAACAGCGGGACGACGAGCAGCGCGAGAACCCCCAGCCCGATCGGCGGACCCCAGGAGCCGAGGAAGGCGCACCGGCCGAGCCGCAGCCATCCGCCGGCGACGGCGAGGGCGGCGAGCACGAGGGACCAGAACAGATAGGTTCCGAAGCGGGTCCAGTGCGAGGGCGAACCCTCCCAGACCGGTTTCTCCTCGGGCGTCGCCGGCGACGCCGCGGCGGGGGCGCCGGCCGCGGCCGGCGGAGCGTTCCCTGGACCTGTCATCGCTGCTGCCTCCCGGCGCGACGCCCCGCAGACGCTCCCGGTTTGCCGGCCGGGAGCGCGACAGGACTTCACCGCGCCGGGCGCTACGCTAGCACGACGGACGGCCGGCGGGAACGGCCGCGGACGGGCCGCCCGGCATCGCGCGGGTACTGGCTTCGCGCCGCCCGATGGTGGCATGATGCGGCCCGTCGAAGGAGCGCGGCGCTCGGCGGCGGAAGGGGAAGAGATCGGATGAAGAAGCTGGTGCGTCTGCTCGTCGTCCTGGCCCTGATCGTCGGGCTGGTGTTCTTCTGGCTCCACCTGGACGCGTTCGGGATCGACGCATCGCTCCGGTTCTACCTGGTGGGCGGCGGTGCGTCGGCCTTCGCCGTCGGTCTGCTGCTCGCGGCGCTCGGACGCTGGGACCTGATCCCCGACTGGGTCCCGCTGTTCGGCCGACTGGACGACTCGATCGCGTGGATCCTCGTGGCCGTGGGCCTCGGCGCCGGCCTGGTGGGCTACTTCCTGATCTGACGAGCCGGGCGGCGCGGTTCCCGCCTTACGGCCCGGCGACGGTGCAGGCGGAGGCGTCGCCGAGCTGGCAGGCGCGGACGTAGTATTGCTGGGACTCGGCGCCGCGACCCAGGTCGACGAGCAGGGCGCCGAGGGAGCGGCAGCCGGCGCCGTCGTTGCCGGCGCACGCCTGCCGGAACAGCGCCTCGGCCGCCGCGTTGTCGTTCGCGTTGCGCGCCGCCAGGCCCAGCTCGGTGCACGAGGGGCCGTGGCCGCCGTCGCAGGCCTGGCGGAAGAGGCGGTCGGCCTCGGCGCCGCGGCCCAGGGCGCGCACGACCTGGGCCAGACTGCCGCAGCCGGCCAGGTCGCGGGACTCGCAGGCGCGACGCAGCGGGGCCTCGGCGTCCGCGTTGCGACCCAGGTCGCGCAGCATCGCGCCGAGCTGGTTGCAGGCGTTGAGCTCGCGGGCGTCGCACGCCTTGCGGTACGTCGTCTCCGCCTCGGCGTTCCGTCCCGCGGCCCGGTGCAGCATCGCGAGGTTCGTGCAGCCGATCGCGTCGTTGCCGTCGCAGGCCTTCGCGTACGCCGCCTGGGCCTCGTCGTAGCGCAGCAGGCCCTGGAGCGCGGCGCCGAGCCGGGTGCAGGCTCCCGCGTCGTTCGCGTTGCAGGCGAGCTGGTAGGCGGCGACGGCGTCGTCGATCAGGCCGAGTTGCTGGAACGAGTAGCCGACGCCGGCGCACATCGAGGCGTTGGCGGAGCTGCAGGCGCCGCGCAGCGGGGCCACCGCCTCCTGCCCCCGGCCCTGCTCGACGAGCAGCGCCCCGAGGCCGTAGCAGCCGTTGACGTTGGCCGCCTCGCAGGCCCGCCGGTAGTGGGCGACGGCGTCGTCGGTCCGGCCCCGCGCCTGGGCGACGGCGCCCAGCCCCCAGCAGCCGCCCGGCTCGCCGCCCTCGCACGCCTTGCGGAACGGCTCCTCGGCGTCGTCGGGCCTCCCGGCCTGGAGCAGCGCGGCGCCCATGCCGTAGCAGGCGCCCGCGCTCCCCTGCGCGCACGCGACGCGGAACTGCTCGGCCGCCTGCGCGCCGAGTCCCTGCGTCTGCAACTCGATCCCGAGCACGGTGCAGGCGGTGGCGTCGCCGAGGTCGCACGCCCGGCGGTACGCCGTGGCCGCCTCGGCCTCCTTGCCGTCCGCCTTGTAGGCCGCGGCCAGCACGGTGCACATCGCGCCGCGCCCGCTCTCGCAGGCCCGGATCACGAGCGCCAGTCCCTCCTGGCGGCGTCCGAGGTCGAGGAACAGCATGCCGAGGGCGTCGCAGGCGGGCGTCTGACCCGCCTCGCACGCCGGCCGCAGCACCTCGACCGCCTCCTCCTTGCGCCCCAGGGTCTGCAGCAGCGTCCCGGCGCCGGCGCAGCCGCCCTGGTCGCCTCCCTCGCAGCCGCGCCGGTACGCCGCCGCCGCCTCGTCCAGCCGCTGCAGCCGCTCCAGCGCGATCCCCTGGCCGGTGCAGGACGGCGCGTCGGATCCGTCGCACGCCTTCCGGTACGGCGCCAGGGCGTCCTCGTTGCGGCCGAGCTGCACGAGGGCGCCGCCGAGGGCCCGGCAGGCGCCGAGGTCGCCGGCGTCGCAGCCGCGGCGGAACGGCGCCTCCGACTCCGCGACGCGACCGCCGCCGAGAAGCATCAGGCCGAGGTTCCGGCAGGCGATCAGCTCGTTGCCCTCGCACGCCCGCGCGTAGAGCGGCTCGGCCTCGGCGTCCCGGTCGAGCTGCTCCAGGACGTGCCCGAGACTCGCGCAGGACGGCAGGTCGCCGGCGTCGCACGACTTGCGGTACGGCTCCTCCGCCTCGGGCCAGCACTGCCGCTCCCGCAGGGAGTCGCCCACGACCCGGCAGTAGCCGAGGTATCCATTCTGGCACGCCGCCCAGTCCGAGGGCGTCACCGAGCAGTTGCGCGCCACCGGAGGAGGAGGCGGCGGCGGCAGCGATGGACCCTCGGGGCCCGGACCCGCGGCCGGCGGCGGGCACCCGCAGACCGACGCGGCCCAGCCGCACACGACGACGCACGTCAGCACCCTGCGCATGGCTCGGCTCCTCTCCATGAGCGCGTCGTACGACGCCCGCCCGCTTCCCGTCAAGCTCGCCCGCCAGGGTGTCGCCGCAGTCCACATCGCCGGCCGGCGCGGGGAGGGTCGTTCGGGGAGGGATGCCGGCGGAGCCGTCGAGGGCGACGTGTCCTCGATCGCGCCCACGGTCGACCACGACCGGAGTCCTGTGGATCGGTGCGGGCGGAAGCGGCCCTCCGGACGTCGGGGAAGCGGGCGGCGGCGCGGTCAGAAGAGGACCGGGGCGATCGTCGTGACGCCGGCGCCCCAGAACTGGTCGGTTCCCGTCGCGGTCGTCACCAGCCTGCCCGCACCCGTGCGGGGGTCGATTTCCACGAGCTGGCCGGAGTTGGAGAAGCCGTACAGCGAGCGGCCCCAGTAGCCCAGGCCGAAGAGCTGCCGGAAGCCGGTCCCTCCATCGACGATCGGGCCGACGACGCGGGCCGCCACCGATCCGTCGCCGCGGAACGTCATCTCCGCCAGCATGTCGCTGCTGGGGTAGTCGTAGCGCTTGAGCGTGGCGTAGGTGCCGAGACCGACGACCGACACGATGTCGCCGCTGGAGAGCCAGCCGTCGGGGTACTGGCCGAGGTAGGTCGTCGCGGCTGTCGCGGCGTCGACCTCGTAGTAGGCACCGGCGTTCGTCGCACCGATCAGCGTCTCGCGGTCCGAGCGCAGGACGCCCTCGGGCAGGAAGGTGAGAGCGTACAGCTCCTCCCCGGCCGCCAGCCCGAAGTCGCCCACCGTCGTGACCACGGCGGTCGCGGGGTCGCAGCGGAACAGCGTGGTCTCGCTCGAGGTGAACACGTCACCGGCCTCGTTGACGGCCAAGTCGAGCATGTACGGCGCCGGCGTGCCGTCGGGCAACGTGAACACCCCGACCTCGACGACGGTGAGCGTGTACGGGGAGAAGGTGTAGAGCGTGTCCCGCGAGTGGGCGTAGATCAGCACGCTCGAGAGGTCCGGCCCGTCGTCCGCCGCGTCCGGCCGGTCGGGCGGCAGGTCGGGCGGCGTGTCGACGAGGTCTTCCGCCGCGTCGACACCGGCATCCTCGAGGACGTCGTCGTCGGCGGGAGGCTGGGCGCAGGCAACAAGCGCCGGCAGGAGAAGGAAGAGGCGGACGAGGTTCGCACGCATCACGCCGGGAACCTAGCTCGCCGGCACCGTTCGGGCAACTGGATCCGGCCCCGTCCGGTCCGTGCCGCTCCGTCGAGTCTCCGTCTTGGCGCGGGCTCGTCCCGTGCTACGATGCGCGCGCGCCCGCCGGGCGCGGGAGGCGGCACCGATGCGGATCGGATGGATGGTCGGCCTCGGAAGGCTCGCGGCGCTCGTCGCGGGTGCAGCCGCCTGCGGCACCGCGCCGGCCGAGCCCGACGGAGACGGGACGACCGACGCCGTCGCGGAGGATGCGGCGGAGGCGCAGGATCGGCCGGACGTCGCCGGGGAAGACGCGGTCGAGGAGCCGGACGAGAGCGGCGGAGACGATGGGCGGCCCGACGGCGGGGACGCCGACGACGGGGCGGAAGCGGAGGGGGGAGACTGCGGCCGGGTCGCGGCGCACCGCGAGGACCGGCCGCCGTTCATCGTGGTGTGGCTCGAGGGGTCCGCGTACGCGATGGGGTACCAGCACGGGACGCTGCTGCACGAGGAGCTGGCCCGCGGCATTGCGGATTCGCGGTACGTGGCGCAGATCCTAAACATCCTGCCCGTCGCCCGGCTGCTCGGCCTGGACGACTACGCGCGCAGCCAGTCCTATCCGGACATCCTCGAGGAATGCGAGGGGATGGTCGACGCGGCGGGGGACGTCGGCTGGACGATGGACCTGTGCCTGCTGGCGAACTTCGGCGACGTGCTGGTGGAGTTCCTGTCCGGCGTGGTGCCCAAGCCGCCGGCCTGTTCGCAGCTGGTGGTGACCGGCGAGGCGACGGCCGACGGCCGGACCTACCACGGCCGGCTGCTGGACTGGGGGGAGGTCGATTACCTGCTGTGGTACCCGGTGGTCTTCGTCCGGCAGCCGATGGACGGCATCCCGCACGTCTACATCGGCTTCCCGGGGAACCTGAGCCCGTACTCCGGCATGAACGCGGCGGGGCTGTCGGGCGCCTCGAACGAGAGCGACCCGGCGAACGCATCGGAACACGACCTGTTCGGCCGCAGCCACGTGCAGATGCTCGGGCAGATCCTGAAACGCGCGCATTCGCTGGCGGAGGCCGAGGCGCTGATCCGGGGGGAGGACCACATGACGGTGGAGCAATTCGGCCTGGCCGACGGCCCGCACCGCGACGGGGCGGCGTTCGAGATGACCGCTCGACGGCTCGGCGTCCGACGCCTGCGCGAGGGCGCGGTCTGGTTGACGAACCACTTCGTCGCGCCGGAGACGGTCGATGCCGACGCCGACCCGGCGGGTGCCTCGAGCGTGCTGCGGTTCGATCGCCTGGCGCAGCTCGTCCCGCGCGACGGCGCGGCGACGCGGTTCGGCACGTTCGACCCGCGGGTCGTGGCGGAGGTGCTGCGCGACCGGGTCGATCCGTACACGGGGGTGGAGACGCCGGTCGGGACGTTCGACAACGACGGCAGCCTGGCGACGAACGGGGCGATGTACGCGATCGTCTTCTCCCCCGAGGACCTCCTGTTCTGGGTCGCCGCGGGCGCGCTGCCCGTTCCCGAACAGCCGATGGTCGGCTTCTCGCTGGGCGAGTTGTTGGATTGTCCGGGAGCGCCGGCCGCGGAACCGGCGGTCCTGTGAGGTTCGTTCGGGAGCGCGGGGGGCCGCCCGCGACCCGGCGGGGGACGGTGCGGACCCGAGACGGAAGCGAAGACGAGGAGGGTGCGCGATGGAGATCGTCGGGCGACTGCGGCAGATGCCGCTGTTCCGGGGTTTCGACGAGGGGTCGTTGGCGGAGCTGGTCGCCAACTCCACGGTGGCCGAGGCGGCCGACGGCGCGCTGCTGATCGAGTACGGCCACGCCGGCGAGTACCTCGGCGTGCTGCTCGACGGGCGCGCGACCGTGCGCCGGCCGGCGCCGGAGCCCGGCGCCCCGCCGGTCGAGATCGGGACGCTGCGGCCGGGGGACTACTTCGGCGAGATGTCGCTATTGACCGGCGAGGTGACGACGGCGGAGGTGGCGGCGGTCGGGCCGTGCCGGTACCTGCGCATCCCGCAAGCGGTGTACGCGCGGACGCTGGCGGCGAACCCCGTGGCGGTCGCCGAGTTGGCGAAGGCGATGGCCGCGCGGCTCCGGCAGCGCTGGCAGGACCCGGCCCAGCGCCACGCGGCGGCGGACGCCTGGGACCGCGCCCGCGACCCGTACCGGCTCGACCCCGGCGCGGCGTTCGGCGACCGCCGCGTGCTGGTGCTCAACTGCGGCTCGTCGTCGGTCAAGTACTGCCTGTTCGACGGTCCGGACCCGGCGCGACAGGTGCGGGGGATGGTGGAGCGAATCGGCCTCGAAGGGGCGCGGCACCGCCGGCGCGGGCCGGACGGCGAGCGGACCGAGGCGGTCGCGGCGCCCGACCACGCCGCGGCGCTCGAGCTGGTGTTCGGCGCGCTGGGCGGCGGGCGGAAGATCGACGTCGTCGGCCACCGCGTGGCCCACGGGGGCGAGCGGTACGCGGCGGCGGCGCGGGTCGACGACGAGGTGCGGGCCACGATCCGCGAGCTGTCGGCGCTGGCCCCGCTGCACAACCCGCACAACCTGGCGGGGATCGAGGCGGCGCTGCGCCGGCTGCCCGATGCGGCGCACGTCGCGGTGTTCGACACGGCCTTCCACCGCACCGTCCCGTCGTTTGCCCACCAGTACGCGCTGCCGCACGAGCTTGCCCGGCGGCTCCGGCTCCGGCGCTACGGTTTCCACGGTCCTTCGCACCAGTACGTCGCGCTGCGCACGGCGACCTGGCTGCGCCGGCCGGTGACCGAGCTCAAGCTCGTCACCTGCCACCTCGGCTCGGGCAACAGCGTCTGCGCCATCGACCACGGCCGCTCGATCGACATCTCCACCGGTTTCACGCCGCTGGAGGGGCTGATCATGGGGACCCGTTGCGGCGACATCGATCCGGGGCTCGTGCTGCACCTGATCACGGCGCACGGGATGACGGCCGCCGAGCTGGAGCGGATCCTGAACCACGAGTCGGGCCTGAAGGGGGTGTCGGGACGCACGGGCGACATGCGCGAGATCGAGGCGGCGGCGGATCGCGGCGACCCGCAGGCGCTGCTGGCGGTCCAGATGTACACCTATCGCATCCGCAAGTACGTCGGCGCCTACGCCGCCGCGCTCGGCGGGGTCGATGCCCTCGTCTTCACCGCCGGCATCGGGGAGAACTCGGCCGGCGTGCGCGCCCGCGTCTGCCAGGGGCTCGACCGCCTCGGCATCGTCCTCGACGAGGCCCGCAACCGCGCGGCGGAAACGGGCGTGCGCGACGTCTCGGCCGAGAGCTCGCCGGTCCGCGTGCTGGTGGTGCCGACGGACGAGGAGCTGATGATCGCCCGCGAGGCGGTGCGCGCGCTGGGACACGACCAGGTGACCGCGATCATCCAGGCGCGGGCCGAACGGCCGATCCCGATCGAGGTTTCGGCGCACCACGTGCACCTGTCGACGGCCCACGTCGAGGCGCTGTTCGGCCCGGGCCACACGCTCACCCGCCGCTCGGACCTCTCCCAGCCCGGACAGTTCGCGTGCGTCGAAACGGTCGATCTGGTCGGCCCCAAGGGCCGCGTCGACCGCGTCCGCGTCCTCGGCCCCGCCCGCAGGGAGACGCAGATCGAGATCTCCCGCACCGAGGAGTTCCGGCTCGGGATCGATGCGCCGATCCGCGCCTCGGGCGACCTCAAGGGCTCCCCCGGCCTGACCCTCGTCGGCCCCCACGGCAGCGTGACGCTCGCCGAGGGGACGATCTGCGCGATGCGGCACATCCACATGAGCCCCGAGGACGCCCTGACCTACGGCATCCGCGACCGCGACGTGGTCCGCGTGCGCACCCGCGGCGAACGCGCCCTGATCTTCGGCGACGTGCTGGTGCGCGTCTCGCCCGACTTCCGGCTGGCGATGCACATCGACACCGATGAGGCGAACGCGGCGGAAATCAACACCGGCGCCGTGGGATTCCTCGACTCGATCCAGGAACGGCAGGGCCCCGTCCGCGAAACCTGGGTGCCGGCGGCTGCCGAGCCTCGCGGTGCCGCATGACCGGCACCGGCCGAGGGAAGGGAAGGACGATGCGCGGACGAACGGCGCTCTTCGCGGCGGCCCTCGCCACAGGATGCGCGGGAGCGGCCCCCCCGGCGGTGGAACCGGCGCCCCCGGCCGACACGGACGGCGACGGCGTGCCCGACACGACGGACGCCTGCCCGGCCGAGGCCGAGACCCGCAACGGACGCGACGACGAGGACGGCTGCCCGGACTGCGGCGACCTGATGGTGCTGGTCGACTGGGCACCGCCGGTCGTGTCGTTCGACCGGGGCGTGGACGCGCTGCGCCCCGACAACGTCGCGACCCTCGACGCGGTCGTCGCGGCGATGGAGGCCAACGCGGCCGTCGAACTGGTGGCGTGCCTGGGAACGGCCGGCCCGGAAGAGCCGGGCCCGGAGCGCCTGGCGGCCAACCGGGCCCGGGCGGTGCTCGACGCACTCGTCGCCCGCGGCGTGGCCCCGGAGCGGCTCGTGGCCTGGTCGGAGATCTCGCCCGCGCCGCCGGCGCCGGGACGCGGCGGCCTGGTGCGCTTCCTGCTCGTGCGGGCCAACGGAGTCGCGATCCGCCGGCCGGTCGAGGGAGGCTGGGAGATGGCCGACGAGCTGGGCCCGCCGCCGGACGAGGGGTTCCCGTCCTGCCGGCTGGGGACCGCGAGCTGGCTCGGGTGCGACGGCGTGCCGTTCCACGTGACCCTGCCCCGGGAGGCGGAATGCTGCGACGAGGCGGCGTGCCGCGCCGGCTGCGAGGCGGGACGCGCCGCCGCCTGCCGCGCGCTGGGACTGCTGCGCTGGACCGACGTGCTGGACCACGAGCGGACCGGGGCGCGGGAGGCGTTCCGGCGCGCCTGCGAACTGGGCGACGAGATCGCGTGCGGCCTGCTGCCCCCGGAACCCCCACCGCCCGGAGGAGCGTCGGCCGCACCCTGAGCCGGAGGCCCGCGCGGGGAGAAGTCGCGGATGCCGCGCGGAACGCGAACGGGGGAGGTGAGCGCCGGAATGGAAGCTCCATTTGTGGCCCGAGTGGGTGTACGTGCAGGTGGAGGCGGTGGCGGGGTATCCGCCGATCGTGGGTGCGATCGGGACCGTCGGCCTGAGCGTCCCGTTCGCCGGCGGGGCCCGGTTCCGGCTGGAGAGCCAGTTCTGGCTGAACATCCTCGAGGACGAGGCGGAGTTCACGCTCGGGTGGTTCCCGGCGTTCGCCGCCGAGATGGGTTTCTGACGGGTCCGGCCGGCGGGTCGCGGCTCAGCCGATGCCGTAGCGCTTGAGCTTCTCGTAGAGGGTGCGGAGGCCGATGCCGAGGCGTTGGGCGGCCTCGCGGCGGTTGCCGCGGGTCTCGGCCAGGGCGCGTTGGATCGCGTCGCGTTCCATCTCGGCGAGCGGGCGGACGGGTCCGGGGGCGGCGGGGCTTGCGGCGGGGCCGGCGGGGCCGGGTTCGAGCCACAGGTGCGCTTCGTCGATCACGGTTCCCTCGGCCAGGATGGCGGCCCGCTCGAGCGCGTTGCGGAGTTCGCGGACGTTGCCGCGCCACTCGGCGGCGGCGATCCGCCGGCCGGCGGCGGCGGTGAGCGACAGGCCCGGGCGGCCGAGTTGCGCGCCGATCCCGGCGAGCAGGGTGCGGGCGAGCGGCAGGATGTCCTCGCGGCGCTCGCGCAGCGGCGGCAGGCGGATCGGGAAGACGGCGAGGCGGTGGTAGAGGTCTTCCCGGAAACGCCCCGCGTCCCGCTCGGCGCGCAGGTCGCGGTTGGTCGCGGCGATCCAGCGGACGTCGGCCTCGAGCGTCTGGGTGCCGCCGACGCGTTCGAAGCGGTTCTCCTGCAGCACGCGCAGGAGTTTCGCCTGCAGTTCGGGCCGCAGTTCGCCGATCTCGTCGAGGAAGAAGCTGCCGCCGGCGGCCAGTTCGATCCGACCCCGCCGCCGCTCGTGGGCCCCGGTGAACGCGCCCTTCTCGTGGCCGAACAGTTCGCTCTCCAGCAGGTTCTCCGCGATCGCCGCGCCGTTGACGGCGACGAACGGTCCGGCGGCGCGGGCGCTCCAGCGGTGGATCGCGCGGGCGGCGACCTCCTTGCCCGTGCCGCTCTCGCCGAGCAGCAGGACGGTGGCGTGGGTCGGGGCCACCTTCCGCAACGCCTCGACCACCGGGACCATCGCCGGGTCGCCCCACGTCAGCGGCGTCTCGCCGGGGGCCTGGAGCGACTCGCGGTCGCGGGCGGCGCGCAGTGTCCGGCGCTCCAGGGCCCGGCCCGCCAGCAGCCGCAACTCCGCCGGGCTCCCGACCGGCTTCTGCAGGTAGTCGAACGCCCCGAGCTTCATCGCCTCGACCGCGGTGTCGATCGTGCCGTGCGCAGTCAACACGATCACCTCGACCTCGGGCTGCTCGGCCCGGACGCGCCGCACCACCTCCATCCCGTCGAGGCCGGGCATCTTGAGGTCGGTCAGCACCAGGTCGAAACCGCGCTCGGCCAGCCGCCGGAGCGCCTCGCGCCCGTCGGCCGCCGTCGCGACGTCGTGCCCATCGACGGCCAGCGCCTCGGCGACGAAACTGCGGATCCCCTCCTCGTCGTCCACCACCAGGATGCGTCCCATCGCGTCCCCTACCCTGCCTTCGAGCCGTCCCGCGGCACTTCGATCGTGAACACGGCGCCGCCGTCGGCCCCGTTGCGCGCGCTGATCGTCCCGCCGTGCAGCGACACGATCCGTCGCGCCACCGCCAGCCCGAGCCCCGTGCCGCGCACCCGCGTCGTGTGGAACGGCTCGAAGATCCGCTCCTCCTCGCCGGCCGGAATCCCCGGCCCGCGGTCGCGGACCTCGATCGCCAGCCGGCCGTCCCGCTCCGCCGCCTCCACCGTCGTCCGCTCCCCCTCCGGCGACGCCTGGGCCGCGTTCCGCAGCACGTTGACCAGCGCCTGCCGGAGCCGGTGCGGATCGAACGACCATCGGGCCGGCGCCCGCTCGAGACGCACCTCGAAACGCTCGGCCCCCACCTCCTCCGCCGCCGCGCGCAACAGCTCCGCCGGCGACGCCTCCTCCCGCCGGACCTCGCCCGAGCGCACGAAATCCAGCAGGTCCGTCGTCAGCGTCTCGAGGCGCCGGGCCTCGCGCACAACCCGCTCGACCTTGGCCCGCTCGGCCCCTTCCCCCGGCAGCGCCTCGGCCAGGAGCTGCGCATGCCCCTTGAGCGACGTGAGCGGGTTGCGGATCTCGTGCGCCAGCACGGCGGACATCTCCCCGAGCACCGCCAGGCGGCGTTCCCGCTCGAGCCGCCGTTCCAGCGCCGCGCGCTGGCGCTGCGCCCGGACGAAGACGAGCGCGAACGCCACGAACAGCGCGGCGGCCGCCAGCCCGACCACGAGCGTGCGGAGCCCCTCGGCCTGGACCTGCCGCGCCAGCACCGGCTCGAACTCGACCACCAGCCAGACCGGCTCGAAGCCCGCACCGGGAGGAGGAGCCTCCGGGGGCGGAAGTGGACCGCTCCACGGTGGAGGAGGAGGAGCCTCCGGCGGCGGCGGCGGAGGAAACGCGCCCGGCGGCGGGACGAAGGGCACACCCGGCGGCGGTGGAGCCGGCGGCGGCAGCGCGATCTGCATCCGGTTCCCTGCGGAGCGGGTCGCGGTCGGGTCGCCGTGCGGGCCGGGCGGCAGGAACGGCCCCATCGCCGTCTCGCCCGCCTCCGCCAGCACGCGGCCGTCGCCCCGGACGAGGCCCACCCACCGCACGCCGTCGTTCCGGTGGTCCTCGAGGAACGCGGCGAGTTCGGGTGCGGCGGGAGGTCGTCCGAGCGGCCGGAACGTCCGGTCGGCGGCCCGGCGGAGGGTTCCCGCCTGTCCCTGCGCCAGCGCATCGCCGGCGCCGCGCAGGCCGAGATAGCCGACCAGCAGGGTGCCGGCGAGCGCCGCGCCCATCGCGAGGCCGAGGACGACCGGGGCCCACCGCATCCAGCGCGGCAACCCTCCGCCCGTCCGCTCCGCCGGCTGTCCCACCCTTTCCAAGTCCGCTCCCGCGCGACGATCGCTTGTAGCGCCCGCCACTTCGCGGGGTCAAGGTCGGAGACGAGGATCGCTCGCCCACGTTCCAACGGCGTCGGGGAACGAGTGGCGCATCGGCGAGGCTTCTGCCAATCGCTCGAGTCGGTCCACGCGGGTTCGGGGAAGACGCAGCGGCCGTCCCGGTCGTGACGCCCGTTCCCTGGCCATGCGTGCGGCCAGACGGTTCCCCCGGGACAACCGTGCCGTGGACGCGAGAGCGTGTAACCTCTGGCTTGGCAGGTCCGTCTGTGATAGGCATGGCTTTCATCATGAGAGCATCACGTCTTGCACCCTTGGGATACCGAAGGTTCCAGTGCGCTCTGGCACTGACGGCATGGCTCGCGGCAGGCTCGGCGATCGCCCAGAGCGCCGGAACCGCCTCCGGCACGAGGCCGGCGACACCGAGTCCCGACGTTGTCGGGCGACTCTCGAAGGTGGAGCGAGCGACCGTGCGCGTGATCGCGTTGAACTCGGTCGCCGCGGTCCAGGTCGGGAGCGAGATGATCGCCGTGCCGCTGGTGAGCCACGGGACGGGTGTGGTGATCGATCCCACGGGCGTGATCCTCACAGCCCGCCACGTCGTGGAGCGCAACCTGTTACTGGCGGTATGGAAGCCGGGAAGCAGCGAACCGCTCGTCGCGACGGTGGCGCACCAGGCCGAGGAGGATTACGCGTTGCTCGTGGTCCCCGGCGAGTCTCCCGACTTCCTGCCGCTGCCGGCGGCGGATGCGGCGCCGGCGGCGTCGACCCGTATGCGGGTGTTCGCCTTCGGCTATCCGGAGGACCTGTTCGAGGAGTTCCCGGCGGCGACCGAGGGGATCATCTCGCGGCAGTCGGTCACGGGTCTGTATCAGATCAGCGCGGCTGTCAATCCCGGCAACTCGGGCGGTCCACTGGTCGACGAGCATGACAGATTGCTCGGCGTCGTGATCCTCCGGCGGCGGGACGCCGAGGGGATGGGCTACGCTCTGCCGATCGAGACCGTGGCGGCCGCCTATCCCGCAATCCGGGACTCCGGCGTGCTGGAGGAGGCCCGGCAGCGGGTGACATCGGCGGATTGGACCGTCCAGGCCGAACTGGCGGCCATGAACGCGCGCTGGGCGGTGGCCGACAGCGGCGATGGAACCGGCGGGTGGATCCAGACGATCGGCGAAGCCTGCGGTGTGGCAGCCGGCGCGGGGACCGCCGCCACCACGGAGCGACTGGAAGCTCTGGTTCCGCAGGATCCCACCGGGGTCGCGGCCCTGTTCCTCGCGGCCTACCACTGGAACGTCGCCATCTGCGACGCGCATCAGGTC
>JAAZOP010000476.1 GCA_012797735.1 Myxococcales bacterium | reverse complement strand
GCCAGGACGAACACCATCAGCCCAACCGAAAGCCTGCCACCCATCGCGTTCCTCCTTCGCCGGATTCTCCCCCGGCCACGCGCGCTTATACCCGAAGCGAGGGGCGCGGGGAAAGGGGCGGGCCGCCGGAAACGGTCGCCGCCCGCGGCCGGGTCGACCCGGGCGCGGCGAGCCGCGCCCCGATCACTCGAAGATCTTCTTCAGGTCGTCGAGCAGCGTCTTGACCTTGCCGGCGGGTTTCTCCTCGGGGATGTCGTCGGCCGGCGAGCGGGGCGGGGGACCGCTGCGATGCAGGTAGTCCCCGGCCAGGATCTGCCACAGTTCCCCCGAGTGGGCCCACTGGTCGAGGTGCTTGGCGCGCCAGACCACGAAGGGGTGGGTCATGCCGGCCTGCTGCCAGTCGATGATCAACTGGTCGAGCCAGTTCTTGTCCGCCAGCTCCTCGACCTCGCGCGCCTGCGCCAGCAGATCCTCGACGTTCAGCTCGGCGAAGGTCTTCGTCGTGCCGGAGGCCAGCTTGAGCTGCGCGCCCAGGCAGGTGCGGTGCTGCCGCGTCACCAGCAGCTCCGCCCGGTCCGCGGTCAGCTCCGCGCAGCGCTCCCACTTGCGGAACGCGTAGTACATCCCCACCAGGATCGGCGCGGCCAGCGAGGTGGTCCGCGAGAGCAGCGTGCCGGCCACGTAGTACAGGATCGCCGCCGCCGTCTTGTACAGCACGTGCCCGGCCTGCATGTGCCCCACCTCGTGCGCAATCACCGAGCGCAGCTCCGCCTCGTCCAGGAGATCGATCAGCGAGGTCGTCAGGCAGAGCTGGTAGGTCTCCACCCCGGTGGTCCAGGCGTTGGGCTGCGGGTGCTGCACGATATACGTCTCCGGCACCTTGCCCAGGTCGAGCGTCCGGGCGGTCTCCTCGACCAGCGCGTGGATGCTCCGGACGCGGTCCGAACGCACCTCGAGGAAGTTCTGCTTCATCAGCAGGCGGTAGGTGCGGTCGAGGCCGTGCTTGAGCAGGAAGCGCAGGAAGCTGCCGGTGCCCGGGATGCGGCGGAGCACGTCGAGGGCCTGACGGTCGAGCGGATGTTCGTAGGCGCGCGGGTCGATCGAGGCGTAGGTCTCGCCCGGCCCGAGGAACAGCGCGCCCTTGCAGCGCCCGCAGCGCGCGGCCTCCGGCGCCCGCAGGGCCTCCTCGACGTCCAGGCGGTTCGTGGTTCGACAGTGGCGGCAGCTCAGTTCGCGGTCCATGCGCGCAGCATAGCGGCACCCGGCGCCGGGCGGTAGAGGCACGTTCGACCGCCGTCGCCGGGGATTGGGGACCGCCCGGCGGCTGGTGTAGGCTCCGCGGCGCCGGGCGGGGGGAAGGGAGGAAGGACGATGCCGAGAGCGATTCCCCTGGCGCTCGCGCTGCTCGCCGCCGCGGGCGCCTGCCAGAAGAAGGGCGAGGAACGCGCGGTGCCGGTGGCGACCGCGGCGCCGGACGCGGGCGCGGCGCCCGAGACCCCGCCG
>JAAZOP010000475.1 GCA_012797735.1 Myxococcales bacterium | reverse complement strand
TGGCGGCGGTGCCGCCGGCGGTCTCGGTGGCGGCGTGGGTGCGGTCCGCCAGCGCGCTCGTCGCGGCGGCCAGGACCGCACCGCCGGGCATCGCCGCGGCGGCGATCGTGCCGGCGCCGTCCACCACCGCGCTCACCCCCTCCGCGAGCGCCTCGGCGAAGCGCCGTTCGGCGGACGGCGGCGTCTGCCGCACCTGAGTCACATCAACGGAGAGATTGGTGTGGTCCGCAATCGTCGTGAACTCGAGCATCGCGTCCTCCTCCCCCCGGGGCGTGTCCTGCGCCGGTCCGACCGCCGGACCGGATGCCCCGGGACCGGCGCCTTCGCACCGGCGAGCCCCTCATCGCATCCGGAGGCCCGCGCGTTGCGCGCCGCGCGTCGGTCTGCTATGCGTCTCGTCGTTCCAGGGAACCCGGACGGCCGTGCGCCGTCCCGGCGGGCCTTGAAAGGACGACGGAATGGACGCGACGATGGAAGAACAGGTCAAGCAGGCGCTGGAGAAGATCCGCCCGAATCTCCAGGCCGACGGCGGCGACATCGAGTTCGTGCGCATGGACGGGAAGGACGTGCACGTACGCCTGCGCGGCGCCTGCCACGGCTGCCCGGCCGCGGCCTACACGCTGAGCATGGGTGTGGAACGCGCGCTCAAGAAGGACGTCCCCGGTCTCGGGCGCGTGATCAACGACGGCTGACCACCGGTCCCCGCATCGCGCGGCGGCTTGCCGTCCCGTCGGGACGACAAGCCGCGGAGACCGTCTGCCCTCCGGGCGACGCGGCGGCAAGCATCGTTCCGACCGCCCGAAGTCGCGGGTCCTGCGCCGGGCCGGAGGGCTTCGCCCTCGGCCTTCGACCCTCGTCCCGGGGCTCCTCGGCGCGCCGTCTCGCCGGACTTCCCGTCGGACCGTGCGCGGCTAGGAAAGGAACCGATCGAGGATGTGACCCATGCGGGTCCGCTTCGTCTCGAGGTAGGTCTCGGTGTAGGGGGTGGCCGCGATTTCCAGCGGCACGCGTTGCGCCACCCGCATGCCGCACCGTTCGAGCCCGGCGATCTTCTCGGGGTTGTTGGTGAGGAGCGCGACCGAGCGGACGCCCTGGTCGAGGAGGATGCGGGCGGCGACGTCGTAGCGCCGGGCGTCGGCGGCGAAGCCGAGGCGCAGGTTGGCCTCGACGGTGTCGAGGCCGCGTTGCTGGAGGGCGTAGGCGCGCACCTTGTTGCCGAGGCCGATGCCGCGACCTTCCTGGCGCAGGTAGACCAGCGCCCCGGCCGGGGCGGAGGCGATGCGTTCGAGCGAGGCGACGAGCTGGTCGCGGCAGTCGCACTTGAGCGAGTGCAGGACCTCGCCGGTGAAGCACTCCGAGTGGACGCGGCAGAGCAGGTTCTCGGCGTCGCGCAGGTCGCCGCGGGCCACCAGCAGGTGTTCCGCGCCGTCGGGGGCCGCGCGGTACACCACGAGCCGGAACACGCCCCACTCGGTCGGCAGCTCCGCCTCCGCGTAGCGCTGGACGGCGGGCTCGGTCGTTCGCTCTGCTCGGGCGCTCATCCTTCCTCATCCTGCCGGCGCGCCGCGCTCCCCCGTTCGCGCCGGCGGATGGGATCTAGCCGCAACCGCTGTGCTTGGCAAGTCCCGGTTCCGGCGGCGGGTCGCGCCAGCGGCTGGCGATCGGGAGGCGGCGTCCCGGCCCGAAGGCCTTGCGGGTCAGCTTGAGGATCGGGGCGCCCTGCCGCCGCTTGAACTCCGCGGCCCGCACCATCCGCGCGACCCGCTCGGCCAGCGGCGCCGCGACGCCGGCGGCGACGAGCTGGGGCACGTCCAGCCCTTGCTCGACGTGCAGTTCCACAACCCGATCCAGCTCCGCGTACGGCGGCAACGAATCCTCGTCCTTCTGGTCCGGCCGCAGCTCGGCGCTCGGCGGCCGCGCCAGCACCCGCTCCGGGATCCGGGGCGTGAGGCGGTTGATGTGGCGGGCCAGCTCGTAGACGCGGCGCTTGACCAGATCGCCGATCGGCGCCAAGCCGCCGCACATGTCGCCGTACAGCGTCGCATAGCCGACCGCGATCTCGCTCTTGTTCCCCGTGGTGAGCAGCAGCGGGCCGAACTTGTTGGAGACGGCCATCAGCAGCACGCCTCGCAGGCGGGCCTGGAGGTTCTCCTCGGCCAGGTCGAACGGACGGTCGCCGAACAGGGGGGCGAGCGAGGCGAGGCAGGCGGAGAACGCCGGCTCGAGCGAGACCTCGTCGAGGCGGATGCCGGTCGCGGCGGCGATCGCGCGGGCGTCCTCGAGCGAGGCGGGGGAGGAGAAGCGGGAAGGGAGGGCCAGCGCCCGCACCCGCTCCGGCCCCAACGCCTCGGCCGCCAGCACGGCGACCACCGCGGAATCGATTCCGCCGGAGAGTCCGAGCACGACGGACTGGAAACCGCACTTGCGGACGTAGTCGGCGATGCCCATCTCGATGGCGCGCCGCACCAGCTCCGGTTCCTCGACAGTTCGCAGATCGCCGGCGGTGCCGGGGGCGAACGGGTCGAGCACCGCCAGCTCCGACTCGAACTCCGCCGCCTCGTGGAGCAGGCGACCCCGGGCGTCGAACGCCAGCGAATGCCCGTCGAACAGCAGGTCGTCGTTGCCGCCGACCTGGTTGACGAAGACGAGCGGGACGCGGGCGCGGGCGGCGTGGCCGCCGAGCAACTCCTTGCGGAAGGCCCGTTTGGCCAGCGTGAACGGCGAGGCCGACAGGTTGACGATCATCTCGGCGCCCGCGGCGACGGTGTCGTCCAGCGGGTGCGCGCGATAGCGGACCGCCTCGTCGGTCCCCTCAGTCCAGAGATCCTCGCAGATCGTGACGCCCACCCGCCGCCCCGCGTGTTCGAAGACGCACGGGGCCGCCCCAGGCTCGAAGTGCCGATCCTCGTCGAACACGTCGTAGGTCGGCAGCAGTCGCTTGCGGTAGACCTCGACGACGCGCCCACCCTCGAGACGTGCGGCGGCATTGAACACCGGACGTCCCGTGCCGTCCGGATTGCGCTCGACGAAGCCGACGAGCGCGGTGAGGGGCGGCAGGGCGCGAGCCAGATCGTCAAGCGTCGTCGCGATGCGCGCCACGAACGAGGGACGCTCGAGCAGGTCGCGGGGTGGGTAGCCGCACAACGCCAGCTCGGGGAAGACGACGAGCGTCGCACCACGGTCGTGCGCCGCTCGCGCCGCCTCGAGGATCAGGCGGGCGTTGCCGTCGAGGTCCCCGACGGTCGGGTCGAGTTGGGCCAGCGCCAGACGCATCGGCCGGAATCTACCACGGGAGGAGGTAGGCGCGCAGGACGTAGTCGCCGGGCGGGATGTCCAGCGGTACGGCCACGGTGCCGCCGAAACGACCGTTGCGGGTGAGCGCCAGCGCACCCAACTCGCGCCGTTCGCCGGTCGGCCGCTCCAGCACGATCTGCACCAGCGCACCCGGGGGCGCGTCGTCCCCCGCCCGGCCGGATACCTCGACGGTCTCGCCGCGGGTTGCGTCGAACGGGAAACGTTCGAGGGTTGCGGGAAGGAGGACAGGGTGCGCGTGCGGCGTCGTCGTCGCGACCGCAGGCGGTGCGGGGGCCGTCGCTGCGGTCGGCGTCGCAACGGGCGGTGCGGGCGTCGTCGCTGCGGTCGGCGTCACGACGGGCGGGGACGGCGCGGGCGTCGGCAGGGTCGCCACGGGGGGCGTCTCGGCGGTCGCCGTCGGCCGGGTCCCAGGGTCGGGCGGCGGCGGACTCGAG
>JAAZOP010000041.1 GCA_012797735.1 Myxococcales bacterium | reverse complement strand
GTGCCGGCGGTGCTGCCCGGCCCGGCGCACGTCGAGCGGCTGCTGTCCGAACTGGAGGGCATCGTCCGCGGCCGCGCCCTTCCCGCCGGACTCGCGCCGCGCCTCGCCGCGATCAAGCTGCTCGAGTGTGACGCGTGCGTCCGCGGGCGGCTCGCCGGGCACCTGACCGAGGCGGACTTCGCGGCCGTCGCCGCGCGGCTGGCGGAGTTCGAGGCGGCGACAGAACAGAAGGCCGAGTTCGTGATGTCGGCGGTGCGGCACAACCTGGCCTTCGAGCTGTTCGAGGCGGCGGCGAAGGTGGGACGGGCGCCGGCGCAGGACCTCCGCCTGAAGCTCGACGAGCTGCTGATGCACCCGGTGCTGGGCTACGTCTTCCTGCTCGCCATCCTGGCCGCGATGTTCGCGGCGGTCTTCCGCTTCGGCAGCGCGCTGGAACCGCTGTTCCTGGGCTGGTTCGACCGCCTCGACGCCTGGCTCGCCGGCCGGCTCGACACCGCCACGATCGGCTACGCCGTCCTCCACGGCGCCGTCACCGGCCTGGCCGGCGGCATCGGCATCGTCGTGCCCTACCTGCTGCCCTTCTTCGTGGTGCTCGCGCTCCTCGAGGACACCGGCTACCTGCCGCGGATCGCCTTCCTCACCGACAACCTGATGCATCGCATCGGGCTGCACGGCCTCTCGGTCGTCCCGATCCTGATGGGCTACGGCTGCTCGGTGCCCGGCGTGCTGGCCACCCGCATCCTCCCGTCGCGCCGCGACCGGCTGATCACCGCCGCCCTGACGACCCTCATCCCCTGCTCGGCGCGCATGACGATCATCTTCGGCCTGGTCGGGTTCTTCCTCTCCTGGCAGGCTGCGATCCTCCTCTACGTCGCCAACCTGCTGCTGATCGGCCTCGCCGGCCGCGTGCTGTCGCGCATCTGGCCCGAGGGGAGTCCGGGGCTGATCCTCGAGATCCCCCGCTATCGCCTGCCGGCCCTCCGGACCCTGGCCCGCAAGACCTGGTTCCGGTTGCGGGAGTTCGTCGTCATCGCCTGGCCGATCGTGATCGCCGGCAGTGTCGTCCTGGAGGTGCTCGACCATTGCGGCAGCGCCGAGCCCATCAACCGCTTCCTGGCCCCCTACACCGCCGGACTGCTCGGCTTCCCCGCCGCCGTCGGGGTCACCCTGCTCTTCGGCATCCTCCGCAAGGAAATGGCCCTCGTGCTGCTGTTCGCCGTCCTCGGCACCGCGGACGTCCCCTCGCAGATGACCCTCCCCCAGATCTTCGGCTACAGCTTCTTCGTCACCTTCTACGTCCCGTGCCTCGCGACGTTCGCCGCCCTGACCCGGGAACTCGGCTGGAAGGCCGCGGTCGCGATCAGCTTCGCGACCTTCGCGACCGTGACCGTCCTGACCGCCGGCCTGCGCTTCGTGACGCCGCTCTTCCTCTGAACCTCCGCCCGGCCGCGGCTCCGCGAATCGTGGGCGGACGGCGCAACCGGCCGTTCCCGGTGGCCCGACCGCGGCCACCTGTGCGATGATGCGCCGGGAGGTGCGCTCGTGGCGGCGAAACGCGCGGGAACGCGGCGGTCGCAACCCTCGAAGAACGTCCCGGTGCTCTGGTCCACCGCCGACTGGGCGCGCGCCGTCGCCGACCTGCCGGTCGAGGGGCCGCTGCCGGACGCGACGGTGATCGTCCCCCACGTACGCGCGGCCCACGCCCTCCGGCGCGAACTGCTCCGGCTCGGCCGGGCCGACCGCCTCGCCGGCACCCGCTTCGTCTCCCCGTTCACCGCGGCCCGCGAGACGCTCGAGGCCGCCGGCGTGCGATTCTCCACCGGGGAGGAGGCCCTGCGTCCGCTGCGGATCCGCGCCCTGCTCCGGCAGCGGCCCGCCCTGCGCCACTTCCGGCCGGAACGGCTGCGGGACATGCCCGGCTGGGACGAGGCCTTTGCCCGCGCGATCGACGAGCTGGAGGGCGCCGGCTGGACACCCAGCGACCTGCTCGAGGCCGTCGACCCGCGGGCCGCCGACCTCGGCCTGCTCTGGCAGCGCATCGATGCCGCCGCCGGCACCTCGTGGACCGCCGCCCGCGTCCTGCGCGAGGCGACCGCGCGGCTGCCGGACGCCTGGCCGCTGCGCGGTCCGGTCCTCGCGGCGGTCACCGGCCACGAGTCCGCCGTGCACGCCGCGTTTCTGCGCGCCCTGCCCCGGTTCGTCCCGGCCGTCCTCGCCGCGCGGCCGCTCCGGGACTCGCACCTGCAACGCCTCGGCGCCCTGTTCGGCGAGCCGCTGGCGGCGGCGTTGCGCGGGGCGCGACCGCCCGACTGG
>JAAZOP010000474.1 GCA_012797735.1 Myxococcales bacterium | reverse complement strand
GCTCCTGACGGCCGCGCCGGCCGCCCTCGCCCCGGTTCCCCCGGGCGTTCCGATCGCCCCGCCTCCGGTCCAGTCGGCCCGCGAACCGCTGGCCGCCCCCCTGCCGCCGGGCGACCCGCAGCCGCGCTTCGACGAGGAACCCAGCCCCCCGCTCGCCCAGGCCGGCGAGCACGGCGTCTTCACCCTCCAGGTCGCCTCGTTCGCGATCCAGGACGAAGCGATCGCGTACATGAACATGCTGCGGCAGCGCGGCCACGAGTCGTTCATCGTCCGCGCCGACTGCGGCGAACGCGGCCTGGTGTACCGCGTCCGCGTCGGACCGTTCGGCTCGCAGGCCGAGGCCGAGCGCTATCGGCGGAAGTTCGAGCGCACGGAACGGATCCCGACCTTCGTCGTGCGGCGGACCCGCCCCCAGCCGGAACCCCTGCCCGGCACCCTCTGAGCCTCGGCGTATCCTCCCTTTCCAACTTCGCAAGATCGGCAGTCTCAGCGCCCTACCACGTCGCTGAAAACTCCCGGATTGCAATCTTGCATCGAATCCTCAGGGTCGTCTGGGCAAGCGAACAAGGCCGGTGAGGACAAGCAAGAACGACCAAGAAGAAGAAACCAAACAATACAATGTGTTACTGAGTCTGTCTCCACAGGTCACGACCGGAGTGGATCCGGCATCGGTCTTGGCACGGCCGTCGCTATAGAGTTTCCCCGGAGACGGAATTCGGAAGGCTCGCGCTTCGATTGGTCTCCCCCCCCAGCCTTGTGCGAGCCTTCCGACGATGGTCCGGGCGGCGGCAAGGTTCCCCCCACTTGTCGTCGCCCGGCCTTTTTTTTGCCCTTTTCCCATTTTTTCCCAGCGTGCCCCCGCGAAACTCCGGTGGCTCGGGACGAAGAAACCGGGGCCTCCCGGTGGTTGGCCGGTCCGTCCGGGCCGTCACCCCGACCGTGCCGGCGGGTTCGGTCGCCGGTCGTCGTCGGGCGAGCGTGGGCGGTCGGGCGGCCGCCGAGGGAACCGTCACCCTCCCAGCAGGTCGCGGACCTTGCCCGCCCACTCGCGCAGTTCGGCGCTCTCGGCCCGGACCTCCAACTCCTTCACCCGCAGGAGCAGGAGGGCCTTGCGCTGGACCAGGTGTCCGGCGAGGTACTGGTGGAGGCGGCGCAGCGCGTCGATGAGGACGGTCTCGTCGGGATGCAGGAGGGCCTGCCCGAGCACCTCGGGGTCGTCCGGCAGGTCGCCGTGCTCGGCGCGGAACGCGTCCACCGCCGCGGCCGCCGCCTCGGGGCTGGCGGCGTCGAGGATGCGGCGGAGGGCCTGCTGGCGTTCGGGCAGCCCGCCGGACACCTCGAGCCCCGCGCCCCGGGCGATCCCCTTGACCAGCTTGCCCGCCTCGCCCCGTTCGAACAGGCGCGCCAGGTCGGCCTTGTAGCGGCCCAGGCCGGTGACGGAGCCGGACTTCCCCCGGCGCGGCTCACGGCGCAAGTCGCCGTCGACGTGCGCGCTCTTGTCGCGTTTCTTGTCGATCTCGCGCCAGGAAATGTCCCGGTCCCGACTGCTGCGCCGCTCACGCCGATCTCGTTCGTCGTCCATCACTTCCCCTCCCCGGCCGGCGCGGCGGGGGGCGGCGGAGCCGCGGGCGGCACGGTGCCGCCGGTCCGCGCGCCGCGCGCGAACAGCAGCGCGGGCACGGCGAGCTGGGCGGCGAGGTAGCAGGCGAGGATGCCGAGGGTGATCGAGAAGCCGAGGGTCCACATGCCGACGTGGTCGGAGATCATCAGCATGCCGAAGCCGATCATCGTGGTCAGCGCGCAGAGCATCACGCCGGCCGACGTGCTGGCGAACCCCTCGACCTCCTCCGGGTTCTCGCGGTAGCGGTGCACCAGGTAGACGCCGTAGTCGACCCCGGTGCAGATCAGCACCGGCAGCGCCATCACGTTGACGAAGTTGAAGGTCCAGCCGAGCAGCCACTGGACGCCGGCGACGAGCATCGTGCCGGCGAGCAGCGGGATCAGGGTGACCAGCACGTGGAACACGTTGCGCAGGTAGAGGATCAGGGACAGCAGCACGGCGACGAACGAGTAGATCGTGGCCGTGCGGAAGCTGTTCTCGATCTCGACCGCGTTGGCGTAATGGGTCATCGGGAAGCCGGTGGCGCCGGGGTCGATCTTCAACATGTCCGAGACGAGACAGGGCAGGAAGGCGCGGTCGCCGATGTTGCGGGTCGGATAGACGTAGGCGGCGTAGGCTTGGCCGTCGCGCGAGCGGAAGCGGGCATCGATGTCGGGCGGCAGGGCCCGGACCCGGAGGGGGTCGAGGTCGAGGCCTGCGAGGACGAGGCCGAGGCCCTCGTCGAGCTGCCGCAGGAGCCAGGACTGGAACCCCTGGAGCGAATCGCGCATCGCCGCGGCGTCGCCCTTGCGGATCCGGTCGGCCAGCCGTTCCGCCGTCTCGGCCAGGCCGGAGATCGCCGCGGTCAGCGGCGAGTCGGGCCGGTTCTCCTTGAAGTCGAAGGCGATGTTGCCCGCCTCGTCGGCGATCCGCTCCAGCGCCTCGGCGATCTTCGCCGGGTCGACGGGCGGGGGATTCGCCGCGGACGCGGCGGCCTCGCTGCGGATCTTCTCCAGGAAACCGCGGTGGCGGCGCAACGCCGTCACCGCTTCGACCTTCTCCGGCGACATCTCCGGCAACAGCCGCTCGTAGCGCCCCGACCATTCCACCCGCGAGAGCACCGGCCGCTGCGCCGCGCACTCGTCGCCGGCGTCCTTGCCGGCGCCCCGCGCCAACTCCTCCAGCTTCGCCACCCGCTCGCGCAGTTCCGCGGGGGTGGAGCCGGTGACGATCACCGTCTCGGAGGAGTAGTCGGTATGGGAGAGCGCGCGGATCCCGAGCACCGACTCGGCGTTGCGGGGAAGCAGGTTGTTGTTGTCCCAGTCGAGGCGGGCGTCCTTGAGGGCGAAGCCGCCGAAGGCGATGACCACCGCGGTGACCACGAGGATCGCGACCCGGGCGAGACGCCCGCGCGAGAGCCCCTGGAGCCCCTTCTGCATCTGCAGGCCGTAGCGGCGCGGCTTGTGGAACAGGAACAGCAGCACGGGCAGCAGAATCGTCGTGCCGAGGAAGATCATCCAGATGGCCATCGCGACGATCTGCCCCATCTCGGCGAAGCCGAGGAACTCGGTCAGGCCGACGCCGACGAACGCGAGCGTCGTCATCACGGCGGCGGTCAGCACGGCGCCGCCGGTCTGGCCCAGCATCAACGCCGCCGCCTCGACCTCGCTCTTCCCCGCCAACCGTTCGTCGTTGTATCGCTGGAAGAGCTGGACGGCGTAGTCCACGCCCAGCCCGAGCAGCACGCCGCCGAAGTAGGCGGAGATCAGGGTCAGCCGACCGATGGTGACGGAGACCAGGCCGAGGGTCCAGAAGATCGCGAACAGAAGCGGGACGAGCAGCAGGATCGGGGTCCGCAACGAACGGTAGTACAGGAGCAGGAGGAGAAAGATCGCGGCGCCGGCGAAGAGGGTGACGCGGAACGCATCGCGGGATACGACCGTCATCTCGTCGGTGACCACCGCGGGGTTGCCCGTGACCAGCGCCCGGACCGGCCGGCCGGTCTCCCGGCTCACCCGCGCCGCCTCCTGGTGCGCCACCGCGCGCACGGAACGTACGAAGCACCCGGCGACCGCCTCGTCCTCCGAGTCGGTCACCGGCCGCACGAACAGCAGCATCCGGATCGGATGCTCGCCCTGCGACAGGTAGCCCATCTCGTCGACCCCCCGCCGGTCTTCCGCCGTCAGCTTCGGCGCCGCCGACTCGCCCAGCCGCTCCTGCGGATACGGCGCATCGAGCCACCGTTCGAGACGTCCCATCGCGTCGGTCAACTGGGCGACCGACTCCGCGTCCTTCGCCTCGTCGGCCCCCGCCGCCGTCTCGCCCTTGGAGAAGCCGTCGACGATCCCGTCGAGCGCATCCTGCAGACTGGTCAGCGGCGGCAGGGCCGACTGGCCCGCGCGGTCCGCCGCATCGAGCCCTTCGCCGATCTTCCGCAGGTCCTCCAGCCCGAGGTAGTAGATCCCCTTCTGCTCGAACTGGCCGAGGTCGACCCGATGGAAGACGTCGCGCACCTGGCGCTTGGCGAAGCGCGGGTCGGAGCAGACGTCGTCGCCCGGCTTCGCATCGGGCGGCGGGTCGGCCTGGAGCTTCTCCGCGATGGCGTCGGCGGTCGCCCGCATCGCCGCATGGTCCTCGCCTTCGAGGATCACCATCGCGAGGAACGGCGTGCCGAACCGGCTCACGACCTCGTCGAAGCGCTTGCGGACCGGGACCTCGGGATCCTGCAACGCCGCACGGTTGACGCGGATGTGCGTGACGAGGTCCGGGACGCGCAGGGACGCCAGCGCCGTGGCCACCACCACCCCGGCGATCACCCACCAGCGCCGGCGGAACAGGAACCCGGCCAGCCAGCGGCCGAACCGTTCGCCGAGGCGCGCCGCCCTCCCCCTTTCTTCGCCGCCAACGCGGGTCTCTTCGACTGCCATCGCGAGCCCCTTCTCCCTCGCCCCCGACCGGCCCGGCCGCCGCCCTCCCCCTCGCCGCCTCCCTCGACTCCGTCAGAACCGCACGCGAGAACGCAAGAATGCCACGGAATCGCCCGCCGCGGGCTGTCCGAATTTCGACTGGTCGTCGCCAAGCAGGATCAGCGCGCCGCCCTCCAGTTCCATCGAGCTCCACGGGTTCCAGTTGAGCAGCGGGAAGATCACACCGCCGGGATGATCCGGGTCGATCGAGGCGATGCAGAACAGGCGCAGGAGCAGCTTCGAGTTGAAGAACTTGAAGTCCGCGCCGGCCACGACGTAGTCCCCCACGAACTGCGGCCCCAACTCGTCCACCATCCCGTGCACGAACATCAACAGGCCGAAGATGTCGCGGGTGAACGTGTAGTCGAACCCCAGCGTCGCCTTGAGGAACGGACGACCATCGACCGAGTGGCCGACGATGTCGGGACCGAACAGGTCCGGGATGTCGGCGGTATACGTCATCTCCTGCGGCCAGACGACCGCACCCTCGAGCCGGAAGCCGGCGTCGTCGAGGAACCCGATCTGGCCTGCCACGTCGAAGCCGAAGACCTGCATCGAAGGATAGGCGAGGCCGACCTGGGTCTGCACGCAACCGCCGAGCCGGCCCGACGGCACGCTGGTGCCGTCGCAGTACGTCCCCGGGATGACCGTGGGGAACGACGTCACCGGCACCGGGAAGTCGCTGAAACCCCGGTAGTACGACAACGACCAGTCGCTCTCGTCGGTGCGCCACTGGACGCGCGCCCCGACCTGGATGTTCTCCAGCGAGACGTCGGGCGGGTCGGCCACCGCGTCGACCGCGAACTGGTAGCCGGCATTCTCCATCATCGTGCGGTTGGCGATCAGCGCCGCCTCCACCTCCGGCTCCACCAGGTTCACCTCGGAGTGCGGGTCGGCCAGCGCCGCCGTGGCCGAGTACGGGAGGCGGGCCGGCCGGAAGACCGGCACCACCACCGCCTCCAGCATCAGGTTCCCCTCGGGACTCGACCACATCAGCCGCACCATCTCGTTGGCCTGCGTGATGCCGAACCGCAACGGGTCGAACATGTCGTCCGGGTTGAGGTTGTTCGTCGGCCGGAACCGATCCGCCGCGCCCCAGGTGACGATCTGGCGGCCGAACACGATGTCGAACCCGTCGAAGATGTCGCGGATCGAAACGTACGCCGCGTCCGACTCCAGCCAGAATGCGTCCAGCTTCAACGCGTTGGTCAGGTCCTCCAACGGATGGTCGGCGCTGGCGAACGCCAACCCGTCGAAGTTCACCCGCAAGTCCAGCTCGTAGCGGATGTGCGGGTTGAGACGCTGCTTCACGCCGAACTCCGCCACGTTCAGGTTCCAGACCAGGTCGCCCTGCGCATCCCCCATCACCGCCGCGCGGAAGTCCGTGGCCGCCTGTCCGTAGAAGACCGGGTCGTCGGCGCGCGCCGCCGCCCCTGCCGCCAGAACGATGCCGGCCGCCAGGAGCGACCACTCCACCCGACCACGACCGGGTCGCCGAAAGAACCTCCGGCAAGCCACCCCGGCGCCGCCGCCTCGTACCGCCGAGCCTGTCATCCTGCCTCCCGAGACGCCGTGCGATTCCGCACATTTCGCGCATCGACGCGTCGTCCTGGCCGCGCAACCTGCCACGCGCCCGGGGGCGGGGTCAACGATCCCTCCATGGACGACCGTGCGACCGCTGGGTGGACGAACGGCGCCACCGGAACGTACACGAGGCGCGGAGAGGAACCACCGGAAGCCTCGAGACGACGTGCAGAACGGAATGCGGACTACTCGCCCAGCATCAGCGAGCGCTTGGTGAACATGCGATCTTCGAGGCCGGTGTTGACCTGGAAGTCGGAGATGCGGACCTCGGTCACCCGGTTGGCCCGCGCGTTCGTGATCTTCACGCGGCTCAGGCCGTTGTAGGCCCCCACCTGCACGAAGTCCCCGCGCTCCATCGTCTTCGCCAACTCGCCGTCCATGTAGTACTCGATCTTCGTCGCGTACATGTTGTGGGACCGGTCGGCCCACAGGACCATCTTGGAGTAGGGGGAGACGTCGGCGCTGGTGGGAACGAGCTGCAGCTTGTAGTACTCGGCGGTCGTTTCGAGCAGCGTCGCGGTCCAGCCGTCGCTGATGCCGACCAGTGACGCGTCGGCGGCGGCGTAGTCGGTGCCGGCCAGCCCCTGGGCCCGGGCCGAGGCCGCCACCAGCCGCACCGCACGGTCCTCGGGATTGTAGATGTACATCGTCCGCGCCCCGAGCTGCAGAATCGCCATGCCGGCCAGCTCGCCCGGCGCCGTGACCCGGACGAGCAGCTTGTCGTCGCCCTTCGCGTAGACCTGCATCTCGATCGTCCGCGTCGTCGTGCCGCCTTCGATCAACGTCAACGTCATCTTGTACGAAATGTCGGCGTACGGAAACTCGGCCGCCTCGATGCGACGAACGAGCTGCGCCACGTCCGGAGCCTGCTGCGCCACCGCCACCCCCACTCCCGCCACCAGCAGACCCACGATCACGAAACGAAGCACGCCACGAGACATCGCGATCCCTCCTTCCACCTCGCCGCCGTGTCACCGTTCTGTCATCGATGACCGGCGCCGTCGGCACTCAGACGTCGCCGACAGGCCCGCATTCTATGCCCGAACCCCCCCGTCGCAAGATTCAACACCAGGAAAACGCATGGGAATGTGCGAAATCGCACGCCACGGACAGGTCTCAGTCGAGTCGCTCGCGAACGAGGTCCGGGTAGGCGCGGCGGGCGTGGTCGCAGAACAAGCGACCGACCTCCTCCGCCGTCCCCGCCTCGAGCGCCTCGCCGGCCAGGCGCCGGACGTCCTCGAACCGGATCGATCGGACGACGGCCTTGGCCAGGGGAACGGAGGAGGGGGAGACGGAGATCCGGTCGATCTCGAGGCCGACGAGGAGCGGGATGGCGAGCGGGTCTTCGGCCATGGCGCCGCACATCGAAACCGGCAGCCCGGCCTCGCGACCGGCGCGGACCGCCTGCCGGACCAGGCGCAGGACCGCGGGGTGGAACGGCTGATACAGCTGGGCGACCCGCTCGTTGGCGCGGTCGATGGCGAGGGCGTACTGGACGAGGTCGTTGGTGCCGATGGAGAAGAAGGCGGCGTGGCGGGCGAGCAGGTCGGCGACGACGACGGCCGAGGGGACCTCGATCATGCAGCCGATCGGAACCTCACCGGGGCACGCCAGGCCGTCGCGCCGCAGCCCCTCGCGCGCCTCGGCGACGACCTCGAGCGCGTCGCGGAAGTCGCCGACGCCGCAGACCATCGGGAACATCACGCCGGCGTCGCCGGCGGCGGCCGCGCGGAGCATCGCGCGGATCTGGGTGCGGAACAGGTCGCGCTCGCGCAGTCCGAGGCGCAGGGCGCGCAGTCCGAGCGCGGGGTTGAGTTCGCCGGCGAGTTGGGGTCGGGTGACGAACTTGTCGCCGCCGAGGTCGAAGGTGCGGAGGGAGACGGGGCGCGGCGCCATCCGCGACACGACCTTCTCGTAGGCCCGGAGCTGCTCCTCCTCGGACGGCGGACGCGGTCGACCGACGTACAGGAACTCGGTGCGATACAGGCCGATCCCCTCGGCGCCGCCGCGCAGCGCGGCCTCGACCTCGTCGGGAAACTCGATGTTGGCCAGCAGCGTGATGCGGCGCCCATCCCGCGTCTCGGCCGGCCGCTCCCCCTCGTCGCGCAGGGCCCGCTGCAACTCCGCCAACCGCCGGCCCCGCTCCCGAAACAACGGCACCTCGGCGGAGGGCGGCGCGACGACCACCTCCCCGCTCGCGCCATCGACCGCCACGAGCGTTCCTTCGGCCACGCAGCCGACGAGGTCCGGGACGCCGACGACGGCGGGGAGCCCGAGGGCGCGGGCGAGAATCGCGGTGTGGGACGTGCGGGAGCCGGTCTCGGTCACCACGGCGGCGACGGCGGCGTGCACGAGATGACTCATATCGACCGGCGACAGCTCGTGCGCCACCACCACCGCACGGGGAGGCAGGTCGCCGGCGGGGTCGGGCTGCAACCCGACGAGGTTCCGAAGGATGCGCTCGGCGGCGGACAACACGTCGCCCCGTCGTTCGCGGAAGAACTCGTCGCCGCTCGCCTCCAGCGCCGCGCGGATCGACTCGGCGACCCGCCGCACCGCCCACTCCGCGTTGACGCGCTCCTCGCGCACCGTCCGCTCGGCCGCCCGCTCCAACGCGTCGTCCTCGAGAAGCTGGAGATGGGCCTCCATCATCCGCGCCAGCTCGGCGGGGTGCCCTCCCCCGCGCACCCGATCCCTCGCCCGCTCGATCTGCTCGCGACCGCGCGCAACCGCACCCCGGAGCCGCTCGACCTCGGCCTCCACCGCGGCGTCGCCCGCCGCGAGCGGCCGGCACGACACCGCCAGCGGACGCCGCTCGACGAGGTGCGCGGGGCCGACGGCGACGCCGGGGCTGGCCGGGACCCCGACGCGCCGGTCGGTCATGGCACGTCCTCCTCGAAGCCGGCGGCGAGCAGTCCGGCCAGTTCGTCGGCGGCGCAAGCCGCGTCGGGCCCCTCGGCGACGATGCGCAGCCGGCTGCCCTGGGCGGCGGCCAGCGTCAACAGCTCCACGACGCTCTTCCCGTCGGCGGCGGTCCCGCCCGCCCGGACGGTGATCGAGGCCCGATAGCGGCGCGCGGCGCGGGCGAAGGCGGTGGCGGCACGCACGTGCAGGCCCGAATCGAAGCCGACCTCGGCCACCCGCTCCACCGCGCCGGCCGCCGGCGGCCGGTCGCCGTCCCGCGACGCCCCGGTCCCGCTCATCCCCCGCCCTCCGCCCCGCCCCGGTCGATGTCCCGATGCCGCACCTCGACGGAGGACGCCGGCAGCCGGGTTGCCAGGGCGCCGGCCAGGGCGACCGAGCGGTGGCGGCCGCCGGTGCAACCGACGGCGATCGTCAGGTAGGTCCGGCCGTCCCGAAGGTAGTGCGGCCATAGCCGCGCGAACAGCTCGGCCGTCCGGTCGAGGAACCAGACGGCCTCCTCCGTCGACAGCACGTAGGCCGCGACCCGGGGATCGGTGCCCGGCAGGTCCCGCAGGTCGTCGACGAAGTACGGATTGGCCAGGAACCGGGCGTCGAGCACGATGTCGGCGTCGACCGGGACGCCGAACTTGTAGCCGAAGGACAGGACGCGCACGACCAGCCGGTGCTCGGCGGCGGCGCCCTGCGTCAGGTGGTCGATGATGCGGCGGCGCAGCTCGTGGACGGTGAGGTCGGAGGTGTCGAGCACCCGGTCGGCCAGAGCCCGGATCGGGGCCAACGCCGCGCGCTCGCGATGCACCCCGCCCAGGACGTCGCCGTCGGGCGAGAGCGGGTGGGGACGGCGGGTGGAACCGAACCGCCGCAACAGCACCTCGTCACGCGCGTCGAGAAACAGGATCTCGACCGCATGGCCGGCGGCGCGCAGCGCCTCGACGGCCCCCGGAAATCCGGACAGGAACCCGCCCTCGCGCACGTCGATGCCCAGCCCGACCCGCCGCACGTCGGGGCGATTCGAGCAGATCCGCACGAGGTCGCCGGCCAGCACCGTCGGCAGGTTGTCGACGCAGAACCACCCGAGGTCCTCCATCACCCGCAGGGCGGTGGACCTTCCGGAGCCGGAGAGACCGGTGACGATGCGGACGTCGAGCGGGGCGTCAGCGGGAGAGGACATCGATATCCCCCAGCCGCCGGAGGAGATCGGCGGCGTCGGTGCAGTCCAGCAGCGTCCGGCGGGCCGCCGGGTCGCGCAGCCGGCGGGAGAAGGCGCCGAGCAGCCGGAGATGCTCGCCGACGGAGTCGGGCGGGACGACGAGGGCCACGACGAGGCGGACGGGCAGGCCGTCGGCGGCGCCCAGGTCGAGCCCCGGAGGGGGGAGGAGCAGCACCGCGGCGCGCGCCGCGGAGAGGCCGGGGAGCTTGGCATGCGGAAACGCCAACCCCTCCCCGACCGCGGTCGTTGCGAGCTGCTCCCGCGCCGCCAGCGCGCCGGCGATGGCGGCGGCGTCGAGCCCCGGGATCGCGGACTCGCCCGCCAACCTCTCGCCGAGCAGACGCAAGAGGCCGGCACGGCCGTCGGGCAGGAAGTCGAGCACCGCGATCCGCGAGGGATCGAGCAGGGCCGCCAGTCGGGTCATCCGTTCGTTCGCCTACGCCGTCCGCTTCCGCTTCTGCACCTGCCGCTCGAGGCGGTCCACCGCCCGGTCGACGGACGCATACATGTCGTCCGAGACCTCGCTGGACTTGAAGACCTTGCCCCCCCCCGAGATCGTCACGTCGCAACCCTGGAGATGCCGCTCGGTCGAGAGCACGACCTGGGCGTCGACCGGCCCGGTCAGGTAGCGCTGGATGCGACCCACCTTCTCGTTGACGTACTCCTTGATCGCATCGGTGGCCTCCAGGTGCCGGAACGTGATCGAGATCTTCATCGACTCCACCTCCTTCGCGGGCCGGCGGGCCCGCGGCACACCCCGCAGCCGCCGCCGGACGCGGCGGCGGTGGGCGGGGCCGGAATCGTCGGGGTCCTGGTCAATAGAACCGCTTCCTGCGCGACGAGCTGAGCAACCCCATGCTCTCGCGGTACTTGGCGACCGTCCGCCGCGCGATCACGATCCCCTTGTCGGCCAGCAGCTTCACGATCTGCTGGTCGGAGAACGGCTGCTGCGGGTCTTCGCCCTGGATGATCGCCTTGATCTCGCTGCGCACCGCCTCGGACGCGATGTCCTCGTCCTCCAGCCGGCGGATGCGCGAGTTGAAGAAGTACTTCAACTCGAAAATGCCGTGCGGCGTCTGCATGTACTTGTTGGTCGTCACGCGGCCGATCGTCGATTCGTGCATCCCCAGGTCGTCCGCGATGTCCTTGAGGATCATCGGCTTGAGCTCGCTGACCCCCTTGTCGAAGAAGTCCCGCTGGCGGTCCACGATCCGCTCCGAGACCCGCAGCAACGTCTGCTGCCGCTGGTTGATCGAACGGATCAACCACTGGGCCGAACGGACCTTCCCGCGGACGTACTCGCGGGCCGACGGGTCGCGGTCGATCACGTCGCGGTAGTAGCGGGCGATGCGCAGCCGCGGCAACCCGTCGTCGTTCACCACGACCTGCCACTCGCCGTCCGCCCCCCGCCGCACCTCCACGTCCGGGATCACGTACTGCGGCTCCTCCCCCGTGAAGTTGCGCGCCGGGCGCGGCTCGAGCGTCGCGATCACCTCCGCCGCCGCGTACACGTCCTCGATGTCCAGCCCCACCGCCCGCGCCACCGCCTGGAAGTTGCGCTTCTCGATGTCCGGCAGGTGCCGGTCGATCATCTGGACCAGCGGCGGCTCGAGATTCAGCACCTCCGCCTGCGCCAGCAGACACTCCCGCAGGTCGCGCGCCGCCACCCCCAGCGGGTCCATCCGCTGGACCTCCCGCAAGACCTCCTCCGCCTCGTCCAGATCGAGCCCCACCTCCTCCGCCAGGTCCTCCAGCGGCGGCTCGCGGTAGTAGCCGTCGCGGTCCAGGTTTCCCAGGATCAGCAGCGCGAGCTGCTCCTCGCGCGGCGTGAACTCCGCCAGCTTCACCTGCCACGCCACGTGGTCGTACAACGTCCCCTTCTGCACATAGCGCGTGTCGTGATCCTGCGGCAGCTCCTCGGACGCATCCGCCCGCAGGAACGGCGGCGGCTCGCCCCGCGAGTGGTTCTCGAGGTACCGGTCGAGGTCGACGTCGCTCATCGCCGACCGCGGAACCTCCGTCCCCGGGTCGTCCGGCAGGATCTGCTGCACCCGCTCGGACCAGTCCGCCTCGCGACCCTCCCCCGCCAGCAACCCCGCATCCGGCGCCGCCGACGCCTCGGCCCCCCCCTCCGCCCCCTTCTCCGACGATTCCGCCGGCGACGACTCCGGCGCCTCGTCCAGGAACGGATTCTCCATCAACTCCTGCTGCACGTGCTCCTGCAGCTCGAGCCGCGAGAGCTGCAGCAGCTTGATCGCGAGCTGCAGCTGCGGCGTCATCACCAGGCTCTGGGTGAGCTTGAGCTGCTGCCGGATCTCGATCCCCACCATCGCAACCCCGAGTATAAACACCGGCGCCGCGGATGGGAAGCCGGCTCGGCATCCTTCTTGCTGCACCCCCTTGACAAACGCCTCGGAGCCGCGGCGCGAAGTTCGCATCCACCGGCCGGGACACCGGCGAAGAACGAACGGCAGCTACGGGGAAGACATCGCCCCCGATCACCAGGGACCGTCCCCGGCCGTCCGGCAGGCGTTCCCGCCGGGCGCCCGGCGAGCCGTCAGCGCGGGCAGCGCAGCGCCACCACCGCGTCGGGCGGGAACAGCGGCCCGGTCGAGCTGCGGTAGACGAGTTCCGGACACCCGTGCACGGACCACTCCACCGGCACGTAGTACCACCCGTCGTTCAGCACCGTGGAGCAACGGCTGGACATCGGGTCGCGCGGCGCCTGCCGGACCAGGCACTGGCGATGCCCGCGGGCGTCCAGCCCCAGATCGCGCGTGAGCGGCACGCACTCCGCGCCGCTCGCCGGGTCGCGACACGGCGGGAGCGACCGCAACCCGTCCGCCGTCGCCGCCGGACACCAGTCCGCCGGACACGACGCGTCGTCCGGAGCGCACGGCCGGTCGTCGCCCAGCGTCTCGACGAGCCAGCAGCCGATCGTGCAGGAGCCGGCGTCGAACGGCCGGACGTCGCCGAGGCAGAAGAAGTCGTCGCGCAGGCTCTGCGACAACCGGCTCGCGATCGAGCCGAACGCCGCGGACCAGTCGGTCTTGCAAATCGAATCGACATAGGCGTCCTTGCCCCAGGCCTGCGCGATCTGCACGAACCGGCGCGGCGGGAAGGCAACGCCCATGACGGTGTTGCAGGACGGAAGGAGCTGGCTCGGCGTCACCGGGTCGACCCGCTCGGTCATCGCGTCCAGTTCGAGACACCCCGCCAGCCGATCGCCGAAGCCGATGCACTGCGGCGCATCCGGCGGCACCCCGACCATGAAGCCGAGGAACATGTTGGCGGCTCCGGCGGGGCGCAGCGAACGGAACGCCGTGATGTAGTCGTCCACCGGCTCGACGAACTCGGGATGCGCGAAACACCGGATGTTGAGATGGCCGAGGTCGGAGCGGCTCGGGTCGAACATCTCGGGGTGATCCTCCCGCACCGAGCAGTCCTCCTCGTCGGTGACGAAGATCAGCGCCAGCAGCGAGTCCTCGCGCAGGAAGCCGGCGTTGCAGCCGCCGGGCCGCACGTTTTCGGTCAACGCCTGGCGCATCGCCTTGAGCTGCTGTTCGAATCCGCATCCCCTCGTCCCCAACGTCGCGACGCAGGTGAAGTCCTGCGCCATCATCGCCGCTGTGTAGGTCGCCGCGTTCGTCTCGTCGCGATGCAGGAAGGTCGGGTACGTGCTGCGGCATCCGGGCACCAGACTCGACCCCGCGGACTGCATGCAGCCGTTGTCGCCTCCGATCGGGTTGGCGCACGTCGAGATCGCGTATCCCATCGTCCCCATGTCGGGGGTGATCACCCCGACGTTGATGTCCTCGACCGCCGTGTGGTCCGGCCGCCCGTCGCCGTCGCGGTCGGGCGGATTCAACAGCTCCTCGATCAGCTCCGGAAAACGAGAGGTGAGCGCCGCCTGCTCCTGGGCCATCGATCCCGAGTTGTCCACCAGGAACAGCATGTCGAGCTTCGTCAGCGCCGGCTCCCGCACCCGCTCGTCCACCCACCACGGCGGCACGTCGGCATCCGCGTCGGCATCGGCGTCCGCGTCGGCATCGGCGTCCGCGGCGTCCGGCGGCGGCGCCGTCGGCAGACATTGCAACCCCGAAGCATCCCGCTCGTAGCCGGGATCACATTCGCAGACCGGCACCGTGCCCGCAACGACGCACGTGCCCCGGTAGGAGCAGACCACGTCCCGGCACGGATCGGTCGGGTCGTTCGGCACGCAGGTCAGCCCCCCCGCTCCCCCGGGATGATACCCGGGCCAACAGGCGCAGTACGGCCCCTGGTCGAACGGCAGTTCGCGGCACTCCCCCTCCCCGCAGTTCACGCCGTCGCACCAGTTCGACGGCGGGGTCGGCCCGCAGCCGGCGAGCACCGCCGCGCCCCACGCCAATGCCCCGAGGAAATGCCGAGAAGTCATCTGTCCCTCCTTCCCTGGGTCATGGACCGGCCGACAAGTGAAGCCGATCGCCATGCTCCCGGCCCTGCCGCGAACAACTCCGGTCCGCGGAAGTCTACCCTCCGGGACCACATCCTTCCAGTACCCGGCCGGGCCGCTTCGGATCATCCGAAGTCCGAAGTCCCCGGCGGGACCGCCGGAACCCCGCGCCGACCGCCCGCGCGCCCGCGTCGAATGGACCCGGACTCCCCGTCAGTCGGGCGGTCCGGACCCGAGGTACAGGCGCCGGGCGTCCGGGTCGGACCGGACTTCCGCGGGGGTCCCCGACCGCAACACCCGCCCCTCGACCAGCAGGTACACCCGGTCGCAAACCCGCATCGTCTCCGCCACGTTGTGGTCGGTCAGCAGCACCCCGAGCCCCCCCTCGCGCAGGGCTCCGATGCGCCGGCGCAGGTCCTCCGCCGCCAGCGGGTCGATCCCCGAGAACGGCTCGTCCAGGAGCACCACCCGAGGCTCGACGGCCAGCAACCGGGCGATCTCCAGGCGACGCCGCTCGCCACCCGAGAGAGTCTCCACCCGCTGCCCGGCGACCGCCTCCAGACCGGACTGTTCGATGGCCTTGTGAGCCTTGGATTCCGCGTTGTTGAGCCCTCGCTCTTCCAGCACCACCTTGACGTTCTCCAGGACGCTCAATCCCGCCAGCACCGAGGAAGCCTGAGGCAGGTATCCGAGCCCTCGACGGGCTCGCTGGTGAACGGCCAGCCGGTCGATCGGTTCGCCGAGGAACTCCACCCGGCCCTCGTCCGCCGGCAGGAAGCCGATGAGGATGCGGAAGGCGGTGGTCTTGCCGGCGCCGTTCGGTCCGAGAAGTCCGACCACTTCGCCGGCGTGGACCGCGAGGTCGAGGCCGCGGAGCACCTCGCGCGGGCCGAAGCGCCGGCGAAGTCCGCGGGCGGCGAGCAGCGGCGCGGCGGTGCCGGTCACGGCGGGCGCACCCGGAACGTGCCGCGGACCTCCTCGATCGACACGGTTTCCGCGGCCAGGTCGAGGACGATCCGCGCGCCCTCGAGCACGCCGGCGTCGCCCTCCACGCGCGGCGACTCGGTCAGCGTGAGCAACCCGTCGGCGCCCTGGTACTGGGCCTTGCCCGCGGTCGCCCGCAACCCCTCCCGCTCGGCACGCACCGCGCCGGCGGCGACGAAATCGACGTACCCCTCGGCGCGGTGGTAGGTCACCTCGAGCGTATCGCAGGCAAGACGGAGGGGGCCGAGCGTGACGGCGACCTCGCCGGAGAACGCGGCGCGGCCGCCGCGCGCGTCGTAGCGCATGCGACGGGCGCGGACGGAGAAGTCCCGCAGCGCGGGGTCCGCCGCCAGCGTCGCCTCTCCGGCGGCCGGAGGCGCCGGCGGATCGCTCGAGGGGTCGGACGAGGCGGCGGCGTCCGGGGCCGCGCCGTGGCGAGTCGTGGACGGCGCGGCCGGAGCGACGACGAACGAGGCCTCGTCGAACGCGCCGGCGACGCGGTCGGGGAAGTCCGGCTCGAGCGTCGCGCGTTCGGCCCGCAGTTCCATCCGCCCCTCCGGAGACTCGACGACGGCCGTCAGGCCGGCGGCGG
>JAAZOP010000473.1 GCA_012797735.1 Myxococcales bacterium | reverse complement strand
CTCGCGCCGGGTCGGGGCGCTGCGGGCCGGCTCGCGGGCGCCCTGTGGCTCGCCGCCCTGGCGCTCGGAGCCGCGGTGCTCGTCCTGCAACTCCGTTCCTCCATCGCGTTCTCCCGGGAGACCGCGGGGCTCGACCGGGTGGTGGACCTGGTGCCGCGCGGGAGCCGGGTGCTGGCGCTGCCGATCGAGGTCGACAGCCCGGCGTACCCGCGCGAGGTGCCGCTGCACCTGCACACGGCGCTGCGGGTGGTCGAGCGGCGGGGCGGGGTGGTCTCGCTGCCGCCGCTGGCGAACGCGGGGCTCGCGGTGGAGTTGACCGACGCGGGGCTCGACGCGCTGGTCGTGCAGGAGCGGGGCGATGGGGCGGGGGACCGGCTGCTCGCGCGGCTGGCGACGTGGGACTACGTGCTGGTCTACGCGCGGGGGGGGTTCCCGGACGACCTGTTCGCGGGGTTCGCGGGTCGTCTGGCCCCGATGGTCCCGCCGGGGCACGGCGCCGAGCCGTGGCCGGGGCCCTGGTTCCTGCTGCGGGTCGTCCGCTGAGCCATCCGTTCCGCAGCCCGTTCCAGTGGACGCGCCGGCCTTCCCGTGGCACCCTGTCGCCATGAGAACGTCACACGTTCGAGACCTGCTCGTCCTGTCGTTGGTCCTGGGGGCGGCGGTCGGCGCGCGGGACGCCCGGGCGGCCGACCCGTACCTGGCGGAGTATGTCTTCGACGGTTCGCGGGTGTTCTGGTTCGCCTGGACGACGGACACGCACATCGACACCCTGGGTTCGTCGTCGGAGGAGAGTCGGCTGGCGTGGGTGGTGGGCGACGCGGTGTCGGTGATCCGGCCGTACTTCATCGTGGTGACGGGCGACCTGACCGATTCGACGGACGGCATCCTCTACGGCACGGGCCCGCACGCGGAGGAATGGACGTCGTACCGCGGGATCCTGGACGCCGCCGGGATGGGCCCGGAGTACTACCTCGACCTGCCGGGGAACCACGACGCGTACGGCGACGGCGAGCTCGCGTACTACCGCCGCTACTCGGTGCTCGGGTCGTCGGACGACGCGACGCAGCACCAGTGGCGGCTCGACCTGCCCTTCGGTTCGTACCACTTCGTCGGCGTGGCGACGCCGGCGAACGACGGCCGGCAGTGGCCGTGGGACAACAAGGAGTTCACCGACGCGGAGCTGGCGCAGACGGCGGGGTTCTTCGCGGCGAACCCGGACACCGATTTGACGCTGGTCTTCGGGCACCACGACTTCACGGGGGTCTCGCGCGGCGGGGTGCTCGAGGAGCAGATGATCGGCGCCGGGGCGGCGTACTACTTCCACGGCCACGAGCACGACGTGGGGGTGCGGGTGGGGACGGGCAACATCCTGCGCTTCCGGATCAACTCGCTCGGGCAGGCGGGGAACGGCCACTTCGCCGTGGTGGCGGTCGATGCGAACGCGCTGTCGGTCGCCGCGGTGTCGGCGGACGAGCCGTGGCCGCTGATCGTGATCACCGCGCCGGTCGATGCGCGGCTCGGGCCCGGCAACGACACGATCAACCCCTATGCGCCGCCGGTGCCGACGACCTGCGACGAGGCGCCGGTGCGGGCGCTGGTGTTCGACGAGGCGGCGGTGACGGCGGTGCGGTTCCGCTGGGACGGCGGCGCGTGGACCGACATGGCGCGCTGGCCCGCCGAGGAGGCGCAGTGGCGCGGGCGGTTCGACGCCGGCACCCTTTCCGCCGGCCTGCACACGCTGACGGTCCAGGCGGTCGGGAGCCGGACGCGGGCGGTCGATGTCGAGGTCGACACCGTCGACGGGACCTGCGACCTCGGGCCGGAAGACCCGCCGTACGGTCCCGACGCGGACGCGGACGCGGACGCGGACGCGGATGCGGACGGCGACGTCGTCGAGGACGCGCCGGGAGACTCGGCGGACGCGGACGCCGCGGCGGACGGCGCCGGAGACGGGCCGGTGGAGACGGAGGCGGAACCGGAAGCGGAGGCGGAGACGGCCGTGGACGGCGGCGGCGAATCCGCGGAGGGGGAGGAGGACGGGGGCGGGGAGTTCAAGAGCGGGGGCGGTTGCGGTTGCCGGGCGCCGGGCGGGGCGGAGGGCGGCGGGGCGTTCGTCCTGCTGATCGCCGTCGTCTTCCTGCGGCGTCGCGCCGTCCCGCGGTGAGGCCGGCTCAGCGGGAGGAGGAGCGCGGGTCGGCGTCGCCATCGAGCGGCATGTTCATCTGCTTGAAGGCGTCGGCGTCGAAGCAGCGCCGGCAGCGCGCCTCGTAGGTTCCTTCCGCGCCGACGACGATCCGCTCGTCCGAGGCGATCAGCCGTTGGGAGCGGTTGGCCGGGGCGCCGCAGCGGGCGCAGACGGCGA
This sequence comes from Myxococcales bacterium, assembly GCA_012797735.1. Taxonomy (GTDB): domain Bacteria; phylum Myxococcota_A; class Polyangia; order DRWM01; family JAAZOP01; genus JAAZOP01. The sequence goes on along the minus strand of JAAZOP010000473.1, from coordinate 3,139 downwards.
GGGTCTTGGTGACGTACTCGGCGACGGCCATCAGTTGCGGGACGGGGTCGAAGGGGCGGCCGAGGTAGTCCTGGTCGAGGCCGGCGACGATCACGCGCTTGCCGAGGTTCGCGAGCTTCTCGCAGACGTCCACCACGTCGCGGCCGAAGAACTGGACCTCGTCGATCGCGACGACGTCGGTGCGGTCGTGGACGCGCCGCAGGATGTCCTCGGCGCTACCGACGATCTCGGCGGGGACGCTCATCTCGGAGTGGCTCACGACGTGGTCGTGGCGGAAGCGGTCGTCGAGGCGCGGCTTGAAGACCTGGACGCGCTGGCGGGCGATCTGGGCGCGCCGGACGCGCCGGATCAGCTCCTCGCTCTTGCCGCTGAACATGCTGCCGCAGATCACCTCGAGGGAGCCGAGGCCGCGCATGAACCCGTGCAGGTCCGACATCGCCGTCCACCCTCCGGACTTCCGAGGCTAGCAGGGGACGGCCCCGGCTTCCAGGCCCTTGGCGGGCCCGCGACCACGGCGGCGGCGGGCACGAACGGCCCCACGGTCGCGATCCGGCTGTCGGCGGTTCGGGCGACGGGCAGGTACGGGGCGGACCGGCACGAGTCGAACCCGGACGGGCCGCCGGGAGACTGGTTCGAAGTGGAGCGGGCGCAGATGACGGAACCGAAGCCGCCGTGTCCGGCGAGGTTGTTGGATCAGCCGGTCGCGGGCGGGGTCAGCCGATCCCGCGGGTGAGGAAGCCGGAGCGGAGGAGTCCCGGGGGGAGGACGAGGGCCGGTTCGGCGGGCGGGGGCGCCGCGGGGGGCTCCACCTCGAGCACGGCCCAGGCGGTGGCGACGTCGCGCGCGAGCGCGTAGCGGACGGTGAGGTCGCGGCCGCCGAGCACGTCGCGGCGCGCGGCGGCGTCGCCGGCCAGTTCGACGCGGGCGACGCCGTCGGCCAGGTTCGTCACCTGGACCTCGCGCGGGTCGACGGCCATGCCGACGCCGAGCGCCTTGGTGACGGCCTCCTTGAGGGTCCACAGGACGGTGGCGCCGTCGCCGTTGAGCCCCGCCCGTTCCGCCACCGCCACCTCGCGCTCGGTGAGCACGTGCCGCACGAACGCCTCGTCGCGCGGTTCGACGCGTTCGACGTCCAGACCGACGCGGGTGCCGGAGTTGCGCGGCGCGAGCACCGCCATCGCGCGTCCGGCGCCGTGGGAGATGCCGACCTGCGGCACGAGCTGTTCGAGGTCCGGGCGGCCGGCGATGCGGACGACCGGGGCGCCGCGCGGGTCGGCCGCGACCCCGACGTCGCGCTCGGGCACGGCGACGCCGGCGCATTCCAGCAGGTAGGCGGCGACGAGGCGCTTGGCGGCGAGGCGGCCGCCGAGCCAGTCGGTGCGGCGCTTGCGCGAGCCGATCTGGCGGAACAGCACCGCCTCCGCCGGCCCCAGGCACGCCTCGGCCACCGCGTCGGCGCTCGCCGCGAGCGCCTCCAGCCGCACCTCGACGTGCTCGGGCGACTCGGCGAACGGCACCGTCGCGGGCCGTTCGGCCGGCAGCGCCCCGGTCTCGATCAGGCGGACGTCCTGCATCCGTTCGAGCGGCCGGCCGTCGCCGGCGAGGACCTCGACGTCGAAGCGATGGACGCGCGGCGCGCCGTCGGAAGCCTCGACGGTGCCGAGCGGCCGGACGCGGGCGACGATCTCGCGACCGGGTTCGACGAGCCCGAGCCGTTGGGCACGGCCGATCCGGTGCGGCAGGGCGGTGACGCCGTGACGGCACATCGCCCACAGTCCGGCGGCCTGGAAGGCGATCTCGCGGAGCAGCGGGCCGGCCAGGTCGCCGGCGGCCGTATCGGCGTTGCCCGCGGGGATCGCCGCCCGGGCGACGAGCCCCTCGTCGCCGACGCGCCGCACCTCCCCGAGAACCTGGAAGCTCGGGCCGTGGAAGAAGTGCCGGTAGATCTCGCCGGCGCCGGGTCCGCGGGCATCGAGGTGGTGGAGTCGGCCGAGGGGTTCGAGCGTTCCGGTCGGGCGGCGGAAGACGCCGCGGAAGTGGAGGACCTCCAGCGCGCGGCCGGTGGCCGCCTGCGACCGCGACTCGAGGACCGCCTCGACGGTGTCGCCCGAGCGTCGGGCCGCCGCGCGGACGACGACGGGCCGCCCCGGATGCACCTTGACGGGCCGCTCGAATTGCACCGCCTCGCAGATCGGGTCGGCGCCAAGGAGTCGGGCGGCGGCGCGCGCCATCAGTTCGAGCCCGACGACGCCGGGCAGGACGGGGACGCCGGCGATGACGTGGTCCCGCAGGAACGACTGCGACGCCGGGTCGAGAGCGATCTCGATCTCGGCGCTGTCGGGGGTGTCGCGGCCGGCGGCGGGGGCGGGTTCGGACGCCGCGTCCCGGGCGGAGGAGGAGATCGCCGGCGACGCGGCGGGTTCGGTCGCGGGCCTCGTATCGGCTTCGGCCGGGGCGCTCGAGGTCGCGGCGTTCTCCCGGGCGATGCGCGGGCGGGCCAGGGCGCCGAGGGCGCCGCAGACGACGACCTCGCCGGCGGCGCCGCGCAGGATCAGGTCGGCGGCGAGCGGCACGCCGACCTCGGGCGGCAGGAGATCGACGCCGCGTTCGAGGAGGATGGTCTTCATCCCGCCGGCGACGGCCATGCCGATCGCGTCCCAGCCGGTCCAGGCGATGGCGAGCGGTCGGGTGGGGAGGCCGGAGGAGAGGATCTCGCCGACGAGGCGGGCGGAGGTCTCGTTGGCGGCGGCGTAGTCGGTCTGGCCTTCGTTGCCGAAGCGGCCGGCGACGGAGGAGAAGACGACGAACGAGGCGGGGGGGCGGTCGCGCAGGGCGTGCCAGAGGTGGAGGGCGCCGAGCGCCTTGCCGCGGAAGACGCGGTCGAAGCCGGCGGGGGGCTTGGCGGCCAGCGGGCGGCTTTCCTCGGCGCCGGCGCCGTGGACGACGACATCGATCCGGCCGAAGCGGGCGCGGACGGCGTCGAGGGCGCGGCGGACGGCGGGGCCGTCGGCGAGGTCGCACGATTCGTAGCACAGGTCGGAGCAGCCGGCGGCGCGGTAGGCTTGGAGGGCCAGGGCGGCGGCGCGGGCGCGGCGCAGCGGCGCGAGTTCGGCCTCGACGCGGGCCGGCGTGACGCGCT
>JAAZOP010000472.1 GCA_012797735.1 Myxococcales bacterium | reverse complement strand
CGCCGAGGGCGGCGACGGCCGCGGCCGCCCGCGCGCGGCCCGCCGGCGCCGGTTCCGGGAGCGGGGACGGGGCGTAGACGTGGTCGGTCGCGCCGTGGACGTGCACGCGCACCCGTCGCGCCCCGACCTCGAAGCGGTCCTGGTCGAGCAGCACGACCGGTTTCGCCTCGGGCACCTCGAGCGACCGGCCGTCGCGTCGCACGGTCACGGGCGCCCCGCCCGCGGGGCGATAGAGGATCAGCTTGTCGTCCTGCGAAACCCACAGTTCGCAGGCGACCGCCTCGTCGCTCTTCCACAGCACCTCGCCGCGGGCATCGACCCGCAGTCCCGCCGCCCGGCCGACGACCGCCACGCAGCGCAGGTAGCGCGGCCTTCCGGGTCCCGGCTCGAGGTCTTCCAGGCAGATCGCCAGCGGCTTCGGCATCGTCCCTCCCTCCGGCGCGACGCTCCCCCGGTCGCGTTCCGGGTCACGGTAGCGTATGCGTCCCGGCGAACACAAGTCCGCCGGGCGCTTCGACCGGCCGCCGGCGCGGAGCTTGGCGCGCCGGACCGAGCGGCGCGTGGCGGGGCGGGGATGGCCGCAGGGTCCCCTCAAAGTCGCCGCCGCCAATGCCTGACCGGCTCCAGACTCCGGGCTCGAGGCTGCAGGCCGACGGAATCACGATCGCCATGTCGCTCCTGGAGCCTGCCCCGAAAATCGCCCGTCCCCTGCACATCCGCCCAGCGTTTTCGTGATTCGCGGATGGCCCGCCAGGGCCGTGGGCAACGGAAGCCTCGCGCCGGCCGGCGATGCGGACTTCGGCGACACCCTGGGGATGGCCGCCGGTTTCTTGACCCGCCGGGCGAATGCCCGTTATCTGGCCGTGCCGGGAGGTTCGGGCGTCCCGCAACGGGCGCTCGCGACCCGGTGGGGCGTGGGCCGCCGCGCCGCCGGCGCTCGCCGAGCGGCCGTGCGGAAGGATGGGGAGACACCGGAATGGAGATCCGCGACCTGTTGACCTTCGACGCGTCCGGCGAGGTGTGCATCGGCTCCGGCGGCGCCGTCGCGGCGCTGGCGGCGCACGCGGGGGACCACGACACCCCGCCGCTGTCCGCCCGGCGGAGTTGGGGTCCGCCGGAGCCCGACGACGGTCCCCTGCCGCTCGAAGCCGCAATCCTCGCCTACCTCGCCCGCCACCCGCCGGCGGATCGACCCGCCGCGGACCAGACGGGCTAGACTGGTCGGTCGGCGGGCCGCAGAGGGTCGAAGCGCGTCCGGCGGCCCGCGACCGGACCGCGGGTCCGCGCGAGCGAGTCGTGCTGGACGGCACGGGCCGGTCCGGGCGGGCGACGGCCCGCCTGTTTCGGCGGTCCGAGGCACGCGCCTCGGCGCCGCCGCCCGGAGGTGACCAATGCGCGTCGTCGTCCCCCTGTCCCTGTCGTTGCTGCTGGCCGCGGGCGTCGCGCGGGCCGATCGCGGCGCGGCGTCGCGGGTCGATCCGGTTTCCGCGGCGCCGCCGGCGGGGATCTCGATCCACGAGTGGGAGTTGCGGCGGCACGACGGCGAGCCGTTCCGGCCCCGTATCGTCCCGCCCATCGAGGTGTTGCGGCGCGGCGCGGTCAAGTCGGTCGATCGGGTCGTGTACGGCTACTACCCGTACTGGGTCCGCGACCTGACGACGATCCGCTGGTCGGCGCTCACCCATCTCGCGTGGTTCTCGATCGAGATCGACGGGACCGGCGCGATCACCGCGACCCACGGCTGGCCCGACGCGGCGACGGTGGACGCGGCGCACATGGCGGGGGTGCGGGTCGATCTGGCGGTGACGCTGTTCAACTCGGCGAGCATCGGCACGCTGGTCGGTTCGGCGGCGAACCGCGCGCGGGCGATCGGCAACCTCATCGATCGAATGGAGGCGGGGCACGCCGACGGCCTCGCGATCGACTTCGAGGGCGTGCCCGGGAGCGCGCGGAACGACTTCACGACGTTCGTCCGGGAGTTGCGGGAGGAGTTGACGCGGCGCGGCCGGACCGACGCCGGGATCAGCATCGCGGGTCCCGCGGTCGACTGGAGCGACGCCTTCGACCTCGACGCGCTGCTCGACCAGATCGACCTCTACTTCATCATGGGCTACGACTACTTCTGGAGCGGCTCCTCGCACGCCGGGCCGACCGGGATCCTGCGCACCACCGCCGACTGGCGTCCGTTCACCGGCTGGTCCGCGCTGCGCTCGATCGCGCGCTACACGAGCCTGGTCGCCCCGGAGAAGCGGCGCCGGATCGTGTACGGCGTGCCGTACTACGGGCGCGAGTGGACCACGGTGGACGACTCGCTCGGCGCCGCGACGATCGCGAACGTCGGCGCGGTGACGTACAGCACGGCGCGCGCAGCGGTCTCCGGCGCGCGCACGCGGCGCTGGCACGACGGGATCCAGACGCCGTGGTACGCCTGGAACGACGGCGGCTGGCACGAGGTGTACTACGACGACGAGGAGAGTCTGGCGGTCAAGTACTGGCTGGCCCGGGCCCAGGACCTCGGCGGCGTCGGCATCTGGGCGCTCAACTACGACGCCCCCCACGCCGAGCTGTGGGACCTCCTGGAACGGATGTTCGCCGGCGAGCCGGACCCGCCGCCCGGCCACCGCCGCAACCCGATTCCGATTCCCGCCTTCCCCTTCCACGACGAGCGGAACACGGCGGAAGGCCCGTCGCACTACTTCAACTACTACTCGTGCGACGCCGACCTGCCGGAGTGGGGCCGGGAGTGGGTCTACGCGGTGGACGTCTGCCAGGCGGGGACGCTGTCGGCGCACGTGCCGGAGTACCCGTCGGTCGACCCCGACCTCCACCTCCTCGCGGCGCCGCTCGAGGGCGCCTGCCTCGCCCGCGCGCACCTCGACCTGTCCCAACACCTCGAGCCGGGACGCTACCTGCTGACGGTCGACACCTATGTGGACAACGCGGTCGAGCTGGAAGGACCGTACGCGCTCGACGTGGAGTTCGCGCCGGACCCGGGGACGACGGGTTGTGCGTCGCACCTGGTGTGCGCCGCCGGGGCGTGCGTCTGCGCCGATCCGGCGCGCACGGACTGCGGGACCGCGTGCGTCGACACCGCGAGCGACCCGGCGCACTGCGGGAGATGCGGGGCGGCGTGCGCTCCCGGCGAGCGCTGCTCCGCCGGGGCCTGCGTGCCGGAGGCGGCCGACGCCGACGCCGATGCGGATGCCGACGCCGGCGCCGACGCCGATGCCGATGCATCGGCGGACGGCGCGGAGGGCGAGGGGGCGGGCGATGCTCCGACCGACGGTCCGCCCGACGTGATCTACGTCTACGTCGATGACGGCTGCGGGTGCCGCGCGGCCGGCGGATCGCCGGCCGGTGCGTGGCTCGTCCTCGGACTCCTGCTGGCGGGGGCACGCCGCCGCCGGCGGTGATGCGGCGGGACGCGCCGGTGCTGCGGAGTCGCCCATGCCCTCCGCCGGGCCGGCCGGGCGGTTCTTGTCGCCGGTCGGACGGGCCGATATCATGCTGTCGGGCGGCGCGGCGCGGAACCTTGTCCGTGGTCCGCGCGGCTTGCGGGACGGCCATGCGGCGGATCGGGGCGATTGCGGTCATCACGGTGGGGCTCGCCACGGCCACGGCGACCGGACAGCCGAGTCCGGAGGACGTCGAGGAAGCCCACCGGCTCTTCGATGAGGGAGTCGCGGCCGCCGACCTGGGAGACTACAGGTTCGCCTTCCGTGCCTTCGCGGCGGCGCAGGCGCTCGACCCGCAGCCGGACACCCTCTACAACATCGGCATGTGCCTGCGCGCCCTGGGAGATCCCGCCGGCGCGACCAACGCGTTCCGCGACTACCTGATCGCGAAGAGCGGCCGGCTGCCCGCGGAGGAGGTGGCGGAGATCGACGCGATTCTCGCGGAACTGATCCCGCAGGTGGGTCGAATCGTGTTCGATGTGTCCGAGCCGGGGGCGCGGGTGCTCGTGGACGACGCGCTGGTCGGCACGAGTCCCGTTGTCGGCTGGTTCGCGGCGGCGCCCGGCCTGCACCGCGTGGAGATCGGCAAGGAGGGGTTCGAGCCGTTCTCGTCGGAGGTCTGGGTGGAGGCGGGCCAGTCGGCCCGCGTGGACGCGTCGCTCGTGCCGCGGCCGCCGCTGCCCGCTCCTCCTCCCCCGGCTCCGGCGCCGGGGGAGGCCGCGGCCGGCGAGCCCGAGCGGCCGTTGTCGCCGTGGTTCTGGGCCTGCGTCGGCCTCGCGGGCGTGTCGGCGGTCACGATGGCGGTCGCCGGCAGCCTGACGCTCGAATACCGGGCGGACTTCAACGCCAGCGGGCGCACGGATGCCGGCGCGCGCTACACGGCGTTCGCGCTGCGCACGACGACCGACGTCTTCCTGGGCCTGGGGATCGCGGCCGTGATCGGGGGGACCGTGTTGTTCTTCGTCCGGCCGGCGGCGGAGCAGGCCGAGGGCGACGCGGCGGTGACGGTCGGACTGGGACCTTCCGGACTGGTGCTTCGATGGTAACCGCGACCGCCCGCACCCGCCTCTGCCTTGCCCTCGCGGCCGCCCCGCTCTGCCTGTTGCCGTCGTGTTCCCTGATCGCCGACCTGGGCGAGTTGGTCCGGCCGGACGCCGACGCGGCGGAACCGGAGGTCGACGACGGCAACGGCGGCGACGACGGCGATGCCACGCCGGATGCGGAGGACGCGGACGGACGCGACGCCGCGGATGCGGACGCCGCGGATCCCGATGTCGGGGACGGCGAGGACGGCGGGGGGATCTGCGGCAACGGGGTGCAGGAGCCGGGCGAGGAGTGCGAACTCGGTGACGCGCCGATCCCGTGCGTCACCACCTGCGGCACGCCGGGCATCCGGCGCTGCATCGAGTGCGCCTGGGGGGCGTGCGAGACGGCCGACCCGGAGGTCTGCAACGACCTGGACGACGACTGCGACGGGTTCACCGACGAGGACTTCCCGTGCCGGCGGGGCCGCAGTTCGCCCTGCACGACCGCCTGCGGATCGACAGGCCAGTTGCTGTGCAGCACCGACTGCACGTTGCCGGCCAGTTGCCCTCCGCCGGACGAAACGTGCAACGGCGCCGACGACGACTGCGACACGGTCACCGACGAGGGGTACGACTGCCCGGCCGGGGCGACCGCGCCGTGCACGACGACCTGCGGCACGACCGGCAGCGGCACGTGCACGAGCGCCTGCGAGACGCCGCCGGTGACCGCATGCGCGCCGCCGGACGAGACGTGCAACGGCGCCGACGACGACTGCGACGGGTTCACCGACGAGGACCTGTGGGGCCCGGCGCCCGTTCCCGTCCGGATCACCAACTCGCCCGCCGCCTCCGAGCGACCTTCGCTCGCCTGGAACCCGACAAACCGCCAGTTCGGTCTGGTCTGGCAGGAGGAAACGGGGACCAACGGCGGGCACATCTACTTCACGCTGCTGGACGCGGACGGGGCCGAGGCGTTGGCGAGCGACGTGGAACTGGCCGCCGCGTCGGGGAGCGTGACGCACCAGCATCCGGCGGTCGTCTGGTCGGCCGCGCCCGGTCTCTCGCAATGGGGGGTGGTGTGGTCGCGCAACGAGTCGCCCAGTTCGAGCGAGATCTACTTCCGCTGGGTCGGAGCGGACGGCCGGTCGAGCGGGAGCGAGACGCGGGTGACCAATGCGAGCGGCACCTCGACCGAGCCGACACTCGCATGGAACGCCGCGAACCGGGAATACGGCATCGCCTGGAGCGACGCGCGGGACGCGAATCGGGAAATCTACTTCGTGCGCCTGACCCCGGCGGGGACGAAGCCCAGCGGTCACGACGACCAGCGGATCTCGACGACCTCGGCCTGCATCTCGTCGCGGCCGTGGGTCGCGCGGGGGACCGACTGGGGCGTCGTCTGGTGCGAGATCTGCCCCGGGGGCGACATGGGTCAGATCTACTTCACGCGGATGGACGACACGGGCGTGCAGATTCCGGGCAGCATGACGATCCCGATCGCGCACGCGGCGGTCCAGGAGTGGCCGCGGGTGGCCTGGAGCGGCACCGGCTGGGGTCTGGCCTGGGTGGACGACCGCGAACGTGAGGTGATGCAGGTCTACTTCGGCCGACTGACGGCGGCGGGCACGCTCGAGTCCGCGGCGCTCCCGCTGACCACGTCGGCGACGACCCCGGTGGGGCTGGAGCCGACCAATCCGGTGCCGGCGATTGGCTGGGACGAGACGCGGCGGGAGTACCTGGTGGTCTGGTCGGACACGCGGAACGGGACGGAGTCGTGCGGGGGGGCGGACTGCGGGGCCGAGTTGTACTTCGCGCGGCTGGACGAGACCGGACGGAAGATCGGGACGGAGCGGCGGATCACGACGGCTGCCGGCCGCGCGTGGCGGCCGGCGCTGGCCAACCGGGGCGACGCGTGGGGCCTGGCGTGGGCCGACGAGCGGGACGGGAACTTCGAGATCTACTTCACGACGTTGGCCTGTCGTTGACGCGAAGGACGCCGGGGAGCGCGACCGGCCGGGCGGCGGAGCGTCCGGTGGTCTCGGCGGACGATCGGGATGAACGACGGGTCAGGGCGGCGCGATCGCGGGGGTGGGGATTTCTTCCTCCGGTCGGTGCCGCGCGGACCCGCGGTGGGCGCGGGCCAACGCCTCGCGCAGCTCCATGACGCGGGCATCCAGCGGCTCCTCTTCCGCATCGAACTGCCGGCTGCGCTCCTCCCAGCGCGCGTCGTCCTCGAGGATGCCTTCGATCAGCGCCGGAATGCTCTGCTCCGCCGGGAACCACCCTCCGCGGATCTCGACCGCCCCGGCCGAACCGATGCCCGGCACGATGCGCAGCGCCTGCGCCGTGGAGCCGAACCGGCGCTGCCGCGCGATTTGCCAGCGCACCTTCTCCCAGAAGTGCGCGCGCCGCATCTCCCAGAGCTGCCGGGACAGCGCGTCGTACTCCCTCTGCAGCGGATCCTCGGCGGGCGGGCCGTTCGGGCGCAGAGGCCCAGCCGCCGGCGACCCGCCGAACATCGGGCTCACGCTGATCGCGGTCACGAGTTCGAACCACGCCCTGTCCTCGATCTGCAGGGCGATCGCCTCGGGCGTCCGGAGCAGCTCCTGGAGGGTGGGGCTGTCGAGCGCATCGAGGAAGGTGGGGCGTGACGCGCCCGAAGCCATGGCGGAGGCGAGGTCCGGATCGGTCGACACCACCAGGTTCGTGCCGACTCGATCCAGATGGAAGGGGCGCCACCCGGGCACGTCCACCACGAACCCGCCCGTCGTGCCGTCGGGCGTCGTCCGACCGGCGAACGGAGGCGCCCGGAGCAACGCCTCCAACGGAAACCGGGTCGCCGCCTCCCCGTCTTGCAGGCCCACCACGAGGCTCAGCCCGACTTTGCGGAACGGCTCGACCTCCTCCCAGAACGGACTGCTCAGGTCGGCGGTCACGGCGAAAGATACCGCGCCCGTGAGGAGCGGCAGCACGTCGCGGTCGAGATCGAGGCCGGCCGCCTGCGCCACGTTCGCCCGCAGATCGTCCAGCGTCATGTCGCCGAGGCTCAGCGCGGTCTCCGCCGCCAGCAGGAGGCCCTCGCGGCCCATGTCCGCATGCAGGAGCCATACCGGCCTTTCGGCCGGCGCCCATGCGAGCGTCCCTCCTGTTCCTCCGGTGCCGCCCGGCGACAGCCGCGCCAGCCACGAATCCGGCTTCAGCATCGCACGCACGCGGAGCAGCACCGCGCGATCGACCAGTTCGAGTCCCACCGAGACCGTGTCGAGCGACTCGAGCATCTGGTCAAGCCGGCCGCCAGTTCGCCCGCCGGTCCGTTCGAGCGCCCGGACGGCCTCGGCCATGATCCGCTCCACGGGGTCTCCGGAACCGGGATCCCGCGCCGGACTCAGCCGGGGCGCGACCTCCGTCCAGCGTCCGAAGTCGAGGTAGGCCGAGGCGTGCCGCCCGAACGAGAAGCGCTCGAAGGTCGCGCGGAAGCGCCCGCTCGCCGCCAGTGAGGCCTCTGCTTCGAGCGTCGCGATCCGGCGCGCGCACGACGCGCCGGCGTCTTCGGGCGGCGGCGCGCCGCTGTCCGGCCGCGCGTCCGACGTCTGCCCCGCACCGCCCGGCGACCCGCGCGTCGGCAACCCGACCACCCCGAAGAACAGTCCATCCCGCAGTACGAGGTGCAAGACGGCCGGGTCGCCCAGGGCGAGGATGCGGGCCCGCAGGGCGTCGCGCGGGACCACGGCGAGCCCCAGATTCCCGGCCACGCGGCCGGCCGCCGCCTCGAACGCCCCGGCCTCCGCGACCGCTCCGAAAACGACGAGAACCGCCCGCTCCTCGTGCAGGACCAGCGCCGCGCCAAGGGGCTGGTCGACGTCGATCCCCAGATCGACGAACGCCGCCGGAGACAGCGGGGCCTGCCCCAGGACGGACGCGAGCGCGTCGATCTGCGGCGCGGCGGCGACCCGCACCCGGTCGATCCAGCGGGACAACCCGATCCGTTCTGCCATCCCCCGCAGTCCGTCGATGGCGACCACGAACACGACGTCTGGCGGCAGGAAGCGCAGGGCCCGGACGCCCGGAAGAAGCGACTCGGCCGGTCCCGCCGGCGAGGACTCGGCCGGCCCCGCGGCTTCGCTCGCTTCCGCTGCGGGGGAGGGAGCGGCGTCCCGGTCGGCTGGCTTCCGGCTGCAGCCGAATCCGACGGCCGCCGCCAGGAAGCCGGACACCAGAAGAGCGACGCGCGCCGGATCGCGGCCTGCAGTCGAGCGCCGGTCGTCCGACGCCCTTGGGCGGTCCACCGGCACGACGATGCTGGCCTCGCACATGAACGAAATGATAGCAGCCGGAGGCGCACGGCGACAACGGCGCGACCGCGCCGGCGGGACGGATCCCCCGCCAAGGAGGAGAGCCGGCGCATCGCGGCGCGCGGCCGGGACCGTTCCTTGCTGCCCCGGAGAGGCGACGGCTATACTGCGGCGCGTGAGCGAGGAGCGCAAGAACGTCCGGATCTCCGGGACGGCCGGAGCCGGCGGCCGATCCCCGGCGCCGGGCAGGAGCCCGGACGCGACGCGGCGCGGCGACGACGCGCCGGTGCCCGGGGCCGAGCCGG
>JAAZOP010000471.1 GCA_012797735.1 Myxococcales bacterium | reverse complement strand
GTTCCGGCCGCGTCCGGCGGGCCCGGCATCGTCGCCGGGAGTTCCGCCGGGGCGTCGTCCGGACCGGACGCGCCCACGTCGCCGCCGCTGTCGACCACGGCCGCGGCCGGCGCGTCGACGAGTTGCGCCGCGGCCCGCGGTCGCCGGTCCGGCTCGCGCGCGCAGGCGACCAGCGTCGCCAGGACGACGGTCGCCAGGACGACGAGAAAGCCGGATTCTCGACGAACGCCGGCCATGCAGCAGGCGTAGCACGGCGGCCGGCGGCGCGTCGACCGCGGCGTCCCGTCGCCGGGCCGGTGTCCGATTCGAGGTCGAGTTGACGGACCGATTGCGGTCCTTATGGTTGCGTCCCGCCCCCGAACGAACGGCCGGCGGGTGGGTGAAAGGGGGCGGCGGATGCCCTGGACTCCACTGGCCAGCTTCGAGATCAAGAAGCTCCAGATTCTCGACGAACACGGCAACCTCGACGAGGCGCTCGAACCGCGCCTCTCCGCGGAGCAGCTTCTGCGGCTGTATCGGGTGATGTCGCTGGCGCGGGAGGGCGATCAGCGGATGCTGAAACTCCAGCGACAGGGACGGGTCGGGACGTTCGGGCCGACGACGGGTCAGGAGGCGCCGCCGGCGGCGACGGCGCTGGCGATGACCGAGCGGGACTGGTTCGTCGGCGCGTTCCGCGAGCTGTCCGGGATGCTGATGCGGGGGGTCCCGCTGGCCAGCCACTACATCTTCCACAACGGGTGGGAGGAAGGGAACGTGTTCGAGGCGCCGCGCACGTTGCCGATCTCCATCATCGTCGGCGCGCAGACGCTGCACGCGGTGGGCCTGGCGTACGCCGCGAAGCTGCGGGGCGAGCGCGATACCGCGGCGGTGACCTTCTTCGGAGACGGCGCGACCTCGGAGGGCGACTTCCACGAGGCGCTCAACTTCGCCGGCGTCTGGCAGGCGCCGGTGGTCTTCGTCTGCCAGAACAACCAGTGGGCGATCTCCATCCCCCGCCGGCGGCAGACGCGGGCCGAGACCCTGGCGCAGAAGGCGATCGCCCACGGCGTGCCGGCGGTCCAGGTCGACGGCAACGATCCGCTCGCGGTCTACTCCGCGGCCAAGGAGGCGCTGGATCGGGCGCACGGCGGCGGCGGACCGACATTGATCGAGGCGGTGACCTACCGTCTGATGATGCACACGACCTCCGACGACCCGACGCGCTACCGCGAGGAGGCGGAGGTGGCGGAGTGGTGGAAGCGCGACCCGCTGGTCCGCTTCCGCAAGTACCTGGAACGCAAGGGACTCTGGGACGACCAGCGGCAGGCGGCGCTGGAGGAGGAGATCCGGCGCGAGGTCGAGGAAGCGGTGCGGGCGCTCGAAGCGGCCAAGGGCTTCCCGCTCGACGCGCCGTTCGAACACGTGCTGGGAACGCGGCACGAGGCGATCGAGCGGCAGCGCGCCGAGTTCCTCGCCGGCCGGGGGGAGGCGGACCATGGCTAAGCTCAACATGGTCCAGGCGCTCAACCTGGCCCTGCGCCAGGAGATGGAGCGGGACGAACGCGTCGTCGTCCTCGGCGAGGATGTCGGGCGCGACGGCGGCGTGTTCCGGGTCACGGATGGGTTGATCGACCGGTTCGGCGAGGCGCGCGTGATCGACACGCCGCTCGCCGAGAGCGGCATCCTCGGGACCGCGATCGGCATGGCGCTCGGCGGCCTGCGTCCCGTGGCGGAGATGCAGTTCTGCGGCTTCAGCTACCTGATGTTCCCGCAACTGGAAGGACACGCCAGCCGTTACCGATCGCGCACGCACGGCCGCTACACGGTGCCGCTCGTCGTCCGCGTTCCGTACGGTGGCGGCGTCCGCGCCCTGGAACACCACTCGGAAGCCCCCGAGACGTTCTACGCGCGGATCCCGGGGGTGAAGGTCGTCGTGCCGTCCGGACCCCGCAACGCCCGCGCCCTGCTGGTGAGCGCGATCCGCGATCCGGACCCCGTCGTGTTCCTCGAGCCGAAACGCTCCTATCGCGCGTTTCGCGAGGAAGTCCCGGAGGAGGAGGAGACGCTGCCGATCGGCCGGGCGCAGGTCGCGGCCGAGGGGACCGACCTGACGGTCGTCTCCTGGGGCGCGATGATGCGACCGGCGTTGCAGGCGGTGGAGGCGGTGCGGCAGCGGCGCGGCGCCAGCCTGGAGGTGCTCGACCTGCTCACCCTCGCCCCGCTCGACGTCGGGACGCTCGTGGCTTCCTTCCGCAAGACCGGGCGCGGCGTCGTCGTCCACGAGGGCCCGCGGACGCTCGGACCGGCGGCCGAGATCATCGCCCGCGTGAACGACGAGGCGTTGAGCTTCCTCGAGGCGCCGATCCGTCGGGTGACGGGCTGGGACGTGGTGACCCCGTACTTCCAGCGCGAGGAGGCGTACCTGCCGTCGGCGGAGCGGATCGAACGGGCGATCGAGGAGACACTGGACGACCAGTAGGCCGCATCGGCGGAGGGAGGGAGGGAGATGTTCGAGTTCAAGCTGCCGGACCTGGGGGAGGGGATCCACGAAGGGGAGATCCTGCGCTGGCACGTGCAGCCGGGCGACACGATCGCCGAGGACGCGCCGTTGGTCGATGTCGAGACGGACAAGGCCGCCGTGACGATTCCCTCGCCGCGCGCGGGGCGCGTGGTGTCGGTGGTCGGTCAGCCCGGCGATGTCGTCCATGTCGGCCAGGTGATCGCCGTGATCGAGGATGCGTCGGGCGGAGAGACCCGGGCGACCGCCCCCGCGGCGTCGCCGCCGGGACCGGTCCCGCCTCCGGGGCCCGCGTCCGGGTCCGCCGCCGCCGCGGCGGCCTCGG
>JAAZOP010000006.1 GCA_012797735.1 Myxococcales bacterium | reverse complement strand
GTGCAGGAGAACGGGTACGACTGGAAGTTCCGGCGGGTGCGGCGGGTGGAGTACGTGGACGAGGCGGGTCTGCCGCTCTCGACGCCGCGGTGCACGGCGTTCGTGTACGACCTGTACGATCGGCTGATCGCGGAGCACGATGGCTCGGCGGACGCGTCGACAGACCCTGCGGCGAACGTGGTGGCGGAGTACGTCTACCTCGAGGGGTACCACGTGCTGGCGGTCCGGCGCTCCGGGCAGTGGTACTGGTACGCGAACGACCATCTGCCGGCGCCGCGCAAGCTGGTGGACGCCGCGGGAACCGTGGTCTGGGACGGCCGGATGGAGCCGTTCGGCGTGACGGACGAGGTGGTCGCCGCGGTCGCCCAGCCCCTGCGGTTCCCGGGGCAGGTCGGCGATGGCGGTGTGCCGCTGGTCGCGAACGGCGTACGGACTCACGCCCCGGCCATCGGGCGCCTGCTGTCGGTGGAGCCCGCGCTGGCCCAACCGAGCCTGACCTCGTCGGTTGCCGGCATCGGCGTCAACCAGGCGGCGGTCGCCGCCGCCATCGTCTCACGTGTCGGCCGCCTGCAAGCCTACTCCTACGCCGCGAACGCGCCGATCGCCCGCTGGGACTTCCAGGGCCGATGGCCGATGGGCTATGAGGCGCCGAACTACGACTCCGTCCGCGACACGTATGCATGCGCGGCGGACTGGATTGGTTCGTACTCCCGCTGCATGTTCTTCTCGAGTCGCGCGGTGGTCAACGTTCCAGCTGGGGCGGCATGGGCGGCCTGCTTCTACTACTGCCCGAAGATGGCCGGTGATCCCTCCTCGGTCATGGCCAGCTTCCTCTGCAGGTGGTTGTGCGCAAACGTCCTCTTGCCAGTCCAGTGGATGAGCAGCCAGTGTATAGACACGGCAAACCGACACTGGGCTTGTGACTGGGGCATCGAATGAGCCGGCAACAGCAGATGATGAGCGGCAGCTTGGCGCCACGTGGCAGTGATGCAGATGGCAGAGCGGAATGCAGTCCGAAGAGCGATGGCAAAACGGCAGGCACTCGCATTGCCCACCGTCCGGGCTGCTTGTTTTACCTTGGCGTCACGAACTTCGTCTTGTTGACCGTTGCGAGCATCCTGTACAATGTCGGCCTCAAGGTCGCGGCCTATGCGATCGGTTGGCCACTCGTTGTTCTGATGCCAGCGTTTGGCATTGCTGTCTGGGTTAGCGTGGGCTGGGCGGGTCTTCGTGTCGCGCGGGAGGTTGACCGGCGGCGTGCCGAAGAGCGGGAGGGAGCGGATGAACGCGCCGCCGGTCCTCCAGGGGCGCCTTGGGGTTGATCCACTGCCGTGGAGGGTCTCGCGCTTGGCCGGCGGAAGCCGTCGAGCGGGGATGCGGAGCGGTTGCCGCTGGCGCGGCGCCGCGAGGCGCGCGTGGTGGCGCGGCCAGGGGAGATCAATTCCGCCCGAAGTCCCCCGGCAGGGGCGGGGACCGGACGGAGCCTGACGGATGGCGCGCCAGCGCCGCGGCCCGGATCTCCTCGCCAGAGTTCCCCACGGCCCTGGCGGGCCATCCGCGAATCACGAAGACGCTGGGTGGATGTGCAGGGGACGGGCGATTTTCGGGGCAGCAAGCCGCGACCTGGGCACGCGACGCGTCGCCGGGAGGGTGTTCACCCGGCCGTCACTTCGCACCCTCCTGTGGCGGCACAGGAGACAGCTCCTCGAGCAGCGCCTCGACCTGCCGTTCCAGGTCGGCGAGGGTGCCGTCGTTGACGACGACCCAGCGGGCGCGGCGGCGGCGCTCGTCGTCGTCGATCTGCGCGGCGATCCGCGCGCGCACCGGCTCGGGCGGGCCGCCGTCGCGTTCCACGACCCGGCGGACGCGGGTCTCCACGTCGGCGACGACGGCGATCACGCCGTCGAGCCACGCGTCGCGGCCGGTCTCCAGGATCAGGGCCGCCTCGTAGACGCAGAGCGCGGACCCCTCGGCGGCGCGCGCGGCGAGCCACTCGGCGGCGGCGGCATCGACCCGCGGATGGAGGAGCTGTTCGAGGCGGCGGCGGGCGGCGGGGTCGGAGAAGACGATGCGGGCGAGGCCGGCGCGGTCGAGCGTCCGGTCGGGGAGCAGCACGCCGGGGCCGAAGGCGGCGACGACGGCGTCGAGCCCCGGGGTGCCGGGCGCGGTCACGTCGCGAGCGGCGCGGTCGGCATCGAACACGGGGATGCCGCGGGCGCGGAGCAGGGAGGCGACGGTCGACTTGCCGCTGCCGATGCCGCCGGTCAGTCCGACGAGGCGCACGCCGGCTGGGCGCGGCAGCGGGGGCGGGGAGCCCGGATCCGGAGGGCGAGGGGCGGGCGGGTCGTGCACGGCGGGCTCCCGGGCGGTGCGGCCCGCGTTCAGGCCTTCGGGGCCGGTTCGGGGTCGGTCCAGCGGTCGTAGCAGACGGTCTGGGCGATCGGGGGGCGCTGGCGCGGCCGCTCGTCCTTGGCGCGGGTGGCGGCGTCGAGGTGGGCGGGGTCGCCGGGGAAGCCGAGGGCGACGAGGGCGACGATGCGCCACGGGTCGGGGACGCCGAGGGCCTGGCGCGCGGCCGGCTCGTCGAAGCCGGCCATCGGGTGGCCGACCAAGCCCTCGGCGACGGCCGCCAGGAGCAGGTTCTCGGTGGCCAGGCCGCAGTCGAACGGCGCGTAGTTGATGCCGTGGACCGTCGCGGCGCTCTCCGGGTTCATCAGCACGGCGATCAGGATCGGCGCGGCGCGGGCCCATTCGTTGCCTTCCATCAGCGTCGCGTCGAGCGCGGTGCGTTCGGCCGAGCGTCGGGTGACGACCAGGCGCCACGGCTGGCGGTTGGCACAGGAGGGGGCCCAGCGGAACGACTGGAGCAGCCGATCGAGGACGGCGTCGGAGACGTGCAGGTCGGCGAAGGCGCGGGTCGAGCGGCGTTTCTCGATCAGCGGGTGGGAGCACGGTCCCAGCGTCCGCAGTTCGGGGGGCAGTTCGCGCGGGTGGTCGTCGCGCAGCAGCTTGCCGCCGCGGGGGCGGAGCGAGGCGGTGAGGTGGCGGCGGTCGCCCTCGTCCAGGATCTCCAGCCCGGCGACGCGGTGGCGGTTGGCGAACACCTCGAGCGTCGCTTCGATCACGTAATCGACGTGGCTGCGGGTGTAGGTGCGGCGGGGGAAGGAGTAGCGGACCAGGTCGTGGGGGACGGGGAGCGGTGCGCCGCGCGAGTCGGTCCGCCCGCCGAGGCGCAGCGAGCCGATTTCGGCGACGCGGATGCCCGCGACGAGGTACAGGGCGCAGGCCAGGGCCTGGGCCGGCAGGTCCTCGGGTTCGAGGTGCGGGAGGAAGGCGCGGGCATCGACCTGCACGGCGTGGCCGCCCGGCGGCTGGATCACCGGCACCCCCTCGCGGGCGAGGCTGCGGGCGAGGTGTTCGATCGTCTCGAGGCGATGGGCGAGGTGGTTGGTGTCGAGCGCTTCCTGGAGGCCGATGGCCATCCCTTCCAGGTCGCGGGCGGCGAGGCCGCCGTGGGTGGCGAGTCCTTCACCGCGCAGCAGCGAGCGTCGCAGCTTGACGGCGAGGTCCTGGTCGTTGAAGGCGAGCAGACCGCCGGTGTTGACGATGCCGTCCTTGCGGGCCGAGAGCATCACGCCGTCGGCGAGGCGGAACATCTCGCGGGCGATGTCCTCCAGCGGCCGGCCGCGCCAGCGGTCCTCGCGGCGGTGGATGAAGTACGCATTCTCGGCGAAGTAGGCGCAGTCGAGGAACAGGCGGATGCCGTGGCGCGCCGTCAGGTCCCGCACCGCCTTGATGTTCTCCAGCGAGACCGGCTGTCCGCCGCCGGCCGGGCTGGAGACGGCCAGGAACACCACCGGGACCGACTTGGCCCCCAGCTGCTCGATCAACTGCCGCAGGCGGTCGAGATCGATGTTCCCCTTGAACGGGTGGAACGAATCGCTCCGGCCGGCCTCGAGGATCGGCAGCTCGACCGGGTCGCCGCCGGCGGCGCGGACGGCCGAGCGGGTGGTGTCGAGGTGGGTGTTGGCCGGGACGGTGCAGCCCTGCTGGACCAGGGCGGCGCAGAGGAGCCGCTTGGCCGCGCGGCCCTGGTAGGTCGGGATGACGTGCCGGTAGCCGAACAGCGCGCGCGCGGCGTCCTCGAGCCGGAACAGGCTCTCGCTGCCGGCGTACGCCTCGTCGGCGGTCATCATCGCCGCCCACTGCTGCGACGACATGGCGCCGGTGCCCGAGTCCGTGATCAGGTCCACGACCACGTCCCGGGCCGGGATGCGCAGCAGGTTGTAGTGGCCGGCCTCCAGGGCCGCCAGGCGCTCCTCGTACGACGTCGGCCGGATCGGCCGCACGGTCCAGATCCGGAAGGGCTCGATGATCGTTCGCATCGCCGCCACCTCGCTTCGCCCCGCGGGCAGCGCGGAGGGTAGCGGAAAGCGCGGAAACCGTCCACTCGGACCCCTCGGGATGTCCGCGCGAGGCCGCTCCGGGCCGCGGTGCGCAGGCCCGGCACTCCCGCGGCCGGTCCGGCGGAGACCGGCACGCTCCGGGTCGGGCGGCGGGGGCGGGCCTCCTTTCTTGCGTTGGCGCGCCGGGTGCGCGTACGTTAGGCTTCCGGCAGCGGCCGGTGTCCGGGGGCTGGCGGGGCGGCGGCCGCGGGGCGAGGACGGGAGGCAGAGGTGCCGACGATCCTGTACCTGTGCGGGATCCAGGACCCGCCGGCGGTGGGGGCGCGGATCGCCCGCGAAGGGGACGCCCGCTGGCTGCCGTCCGGGGAGTTGGAGGTGGTCCGGGGCGAGGGGGAGCAGCGGACGGCCTACCGGTTCCTGTTCCACGCCACCGCGGCCAACGCGGCGGCCGAGCTGGCGCGCACGCTGGTCGACCTGGTGGTCGTCGACAACCGTCCCGACCCGCGCCGCCCGTACCGTTCGTTCGCGGCGACGCCGGCGGGGAAGCTGCTGCCGGTCTTGTCGAGCGTGCGGGGCGGGTCGCGCAACGTGTCGCGGCGCCAGCTCGTGCTGCTGCTCTCCTCGGGCGAGACGCTGGCGCGCGACGTCTACGTGGCCGGCGCGATGAAGCTCGGCGGCTACGTGATCGACCCGTTCCTCGAGCCGGAGCGGGCCGATCGACCCGGCCCGGGGTTCCTCGACCAGCTCGCGCTGATG
This sequence comes from Myxococcales bacterium, assembly GCA_012797735.1. GTDB lineage: Bacteria > Myxococcota_A > Polyangia > DRWM01 > JAAZOP01 > JAAZOP01. The sequence continues at coordinate 7,101 of JAAZOP010000006.1, read as the reverse complement.
CTCGGGACGCGCCGGCCGGGGAAGCTGGCGTTGTGCCTGTCCGGGGGCGGCATCGAGGGGTTGATCTACGAGCTGGGCGTGCTGCGGGCGCTGGACGAGTTCCTGGTGAACCGCAAGATCCCCGACTTCGACATCTTCTGCGGCATCAGCGCCGGGGCGATCCTCGCCGCGTTCCTTGCGAACGGGGTGTCGGTGGCCGAGCTGATCGCAGGGTTCAAGGACGGGACGGAAACGATCGACGCGGTCGGCCGATCGATCCTCTTCCAGCCCAACACCGGCGAACTCGTCGCGCGCCTGGCGGACCTCGCGCGCGATTTCCTGCGCGGGGTTCTCGGGCGGCGGGAGGCCTCGCGAGCGGGGCCGGAGGCGGCCGAGGGTCGGGGCGAGGCGTCTTCCGCGCGGTTCGACGTGATCGAGACGCTGATGCGGCTCGTGCCCGGCGGGTTCTTCGCCGGCGACCGGCTGCGCTGGTACCTGGAGGAGCAGCTCACGCGGGCCGGGCGGACGAACTGCTTCCGGCAGCTCCGCAAGGAGCTGTACATCGGGGCGACGGATCAGGATTCGGGGCGTCCGGTGGTGTTCGGCGAGGCCGGCTATCGCGACGTGCCGATCTCGCACGCCGTCCGCGCTTCCTCCGCGCTCGTGCCGTACTACCCGCCCGAACCGCTGCTCGGCCGGTACATGGTCGACGGGGCCTTCACGCGCACGACGAACTTCTCGGTGGCGATCCGGCACGGCGCGCGGCTGGTCACGATCGTCAACCCCTTCGTCCCGCTGCTCGGCGCCCGTCCCGGGGCGGTCGACCGCGAGGGCGGGGCGTTCGCGGCATTGCAGGGGGTCAAGGCGCTGGTGCATTCGCGGTTCGAGCAGGCGTTCCTGCACATCGACGAGGTGTACCCGGACGTGGACTTCCAGGTCTTCCTGCCGGAGGGGGAGGAGCTGGAGCAGCTTACCGGGACGCTGATGAAGTTCTTCTATCGCGTCGAGATCGCGGACCTGGCCTACGAGCACACGACGGCGCGGCTGCGGCAGCAGATGCCGGGGATCGCCGAGCGGTTCCGGCGGCACGGGTTGATCCTGCGCGACCCGCGGTCGGAGGAGCCGGTGGCGCTGTCGGGGCCGGCCCCGGCGGCTTCCGCGCCGCCCGACGTCGCGGCGCGGGCGGGGTGACCGATGGCCCCGCCCCGCGTGATCTCGCTCGTCCCGTCCCTCACCGAGACGCTCTTCGCGCTCGGCGCCGGCGCGACGCTGATCGCCCGCACGCGGTACTGCGTGGAGCCGGTCGGCGCGGTCGAGGGGCTCCCGGTGGTCGGGGGGCCGAAGGATCCCGACGTCGATGCGATCATCCAGCTGCGCCCGTCGCTGGTGTTGATGGGCGTGGAGGAGAACCGCCGCGAGGACTACGACCGGTTGCGCGCGGCGGGGCTGGAGATCTTCCCCGCCCGGGTGCGTTCCGTCGCCGACGTGCCCCCGGTCGTCGTCGAGATCGGCCGCCGCCTCGGAACGCTCGACGCCGCCCGCGCCATCGCCTCGGAGATCGAAGGCGCCGCCGAGTCGGTCGTGACGTTCGTCGCCGACGTGCAGCGGCAGGCCGAGCAGGGTCTGCTGCACGTCTTCTGCCCGATCTGGCGCGACCCCTGGATGGTCGCCTCCCAGGGAACGTACCTCGCCGACGTCCTGCGCCGCGTCGGTCTCCCCTCGCTGCTGCACCACCCCGAGGCGGCCGACGGTTCCGCGTATCGCGAGGTCGAGCTGGACGAGATCGTCGAGGTCGACCCGGGGCTCGTGCTGCTGCCGAGCGAGCCGTATCCGTTCGGTCCCGACGACCGCGACGAGATCCTGTCCTGGCCGTTGCGGGCGTCGCGCGAGCGGCAGGTGCATCTGGTCGATGGCCGGATGCTGACCTGGTACGGCGCGCGGACCGCCAGCGCGCTCCACGCGCTGTCGTTGCTGGCCCTGCGCTGGGTCGGCGCCGAGGACGAGCCGAAGACGGCGCCGCCGACGATCCACTGACCGCGCAACACGCCGCCCGGCCCGCGCGATGTCCGCCCGCCCGGGAGGACACGCCATGACGCGAACGGATCTTCGGGAACGCGCCGTCCAGGCCCTCGCCCTCGTGCCGCTCGGCATGCTCGTCGCCGCCCTCACCTGCCCGGCCACCGACCTCGAACCCCCGTGGAACGACGCGGGGTCCGGCGGCCCGTCCGGCGGCCGCGAGGCCGGCGGGGCGGGCGGCGGAGACGCCGCCGGCGGCACCTTCGAGGAGACGGAGGAAGCGCCGCCGCCGGGACCGCCCGCGCTGGCGGCCGTGCGGTGCTCCGCGCCGGAGATCACCGCGGGCGCCGTCTGCGTGGTGCTCGGCGCCCGCTCGGCCACCGTCCGCTGGCGCACCGATCGGGCCGCCTTCGGGCGGGCGGAATGCCGGCAGCCGTCGGCGACGGTGCGCGTCGAGACCCCCTCGGCGACGACCGACCCGCGCGTCGTCCTCGCCTCGCTGGAGCCGGCGGTGCGCCACGAGTGCGTCGTCGCGGCGGCGACGGAGGACGGCGAGACGCCGCTCGCCGCCTTCGCGCTCGAGACCCACGGCACCGGCCCCTGGGTCGCGCTGACCGAGGTGTTGGCCAATCCGGTCGGGGTGGAGCCCGCGCAGGAGTTCGTCGAACTGGCGAACCTCGGGGCCGAACCGGCCGATCTGTCGGGCTGGTCGCTGTCCGACGAGTCCGGCGGCGCGGTCCTGCCGCCGGGCACCGCGCTCGACCCCGGCGAAGTCGCGCTGCTCGTCGCGGACGCCTACGACCCCGACGCCCCGGGTGAACACGCCGCGGCCCTCGACGCGCGCATCGTGCGGCTCGGCCGGTCGCTCGGCGTGCAGGGTCTGCGCAACTCCGGCGAGGCCGTCTTCCTGCTCGACCCGAGCGGCGCGGTCGTCTCGAGCTATCCCAACCGGCTCGGCGCCTTCGCCGACGGCGTCTCCGTGGTGCGCCTGCCGCCGCAGGCGCCCGAGGCGGACGAGGGGGCGTGGACCACGTGCGGGCCCGGCGGTCCGACTCCGGGGTCGATCGAACCGTAGGTCTTACAGCCCGAGCAGCCGTTCGGCGTTGCCGTGGTAGAGGGCTTCGAGTGCGGCCCGGTCGAGGGCGATGCCGTGCAGGGGCCATCGTCCCTGGATCGGGGTGGGGCTGGGGATGTCGGCGTCGGCGGTCTCGAAGTAGCGCCACGTCGAGCGCCAGAAGGTCTCGACGTCGGCCGGGGACGGTTCGGGGGGGCCCGCGCCGAGGACCAGGACGTCGGGGCCGACCTGCAGGTCGGTGCCGAACAGGATGCGGTCTGGAAACTCGGCGAACACGGCGCGGATTTCCTCGGGTGGGTGCCGGCCGATCTCGGGGAGGCGGGCCGCGGTATCGATCCACAGGTTGGGGTGTTCACGCATCGCGGCGGCGACCCGCGCCGGCTCTTCGGGGGCGTTGCCGAAGTGGACGCCCACGAACACGGTTCCCGGGTGGCGGGCGACGCGGCGCAGGAAGGCCGCGTACAGTTCCTCCCAGGCGGGGTAGACGTCCCGGTCGGCGAAACACCACTCCGGCGCCGCCGTCAGCTCCTCGAACCGCTCGTTCTCCGGCCCGCAGGGACGGAAGAAGGCCTGGGGGTCGCCGGTGTGGATCGAGACGGGGAACCCGAGCCGGCCGGCCTCTTCGAAGATCGGGTCGAGCCACGGGTCATCGACGGCGAGGAGGCTGCCGGTGGCGGGGTCGGGGACGCCGAGGCCGAGGGCCTTGGAGATCTTGAGGCCGAGGGCGCCGGCCGTCTTGCACTCCCGCAGGTGGAGGACGACCCGCTCGACGAAGTCGGGTTCGCCGATCAGGCGCCACGGCACGTTGCAGAAGAAGCGCAGTCGGCCTCCGGACTCCCGTTCGCCGCGGACGCTGTGGGGCAGGGCGGTGGGGAGGCCGCCCGAGTAGTTGACGGCGACGGCGACGCCGGCCTGGTCCATCCGGTCGAGCATCGTGAGCGGGTATCGCGGGTCCCAGTGGGCATGGAAATCGACCACGCGCAGGCCGGTGGGGCTGGCGAGCGACCCTGGGGCATGCGGATGGTCGAGCCTGCCGGCTTCGTCGGGGCGCGGGCCGCGGGAGCAGCCGGCGAGTAGCGCGGCGGCGGCCAACAGGGTGGTCGAGGCGGCCGTCACCATTTCATGGTACGGCCATCGGCCGGTGGGCCACAAGAGAGGGTTCGGGCGGTGCGGGTGCGAAGGCGCTCCACTTTTCTCTTGACCCGCCGTCCGGGGTTCTCCATGATGGGACCGTCCAATAGGGTGGAGATTGTTCGGGAATCGGATCGCGTGACCCGCACGACGTGGTGGAGGAACCCTGGATGACCAAGTCCGAGTTGATCGAAGCGGTGGCCGAAAAGACGAAGATGACCAAGAGTTCGGCCGAGATGGTGGTCAACGCCGTGTTCGACACCATGGCCGAGGCGCTGGAGCAGGGCAAGGGGATCGAGATCCGTGGGTTCGGCAGCTTCACGGTGCGCAGCTATCGCGCCTATTCCGGAAGGAATCCGCGGACCGGCGCGGCGGTCGAGGTGACGCCGAAGCGCCTGCCGTTCTTCCGGGTCGGCAAGGAGATGAAGCAGCAGGTCAACGAGGCCCCCTTGCCCGACAAGAAGTCCACGCCTCCCGAGCCGCACAAGGCCTGAACCGTTGGAATCGTTGCGGCCCGTCCTGGTGACCGGCGCGTCCGGCTTCATCGGCTGGCACGTCGTGCGTGAGTTGCGCCGGTTGGAGCGACCGGTGCGGGCGCTGGTCCGGGCCGATTCGCAGGTCCAGCAGCTCCGATCGCTGGGGGTCGAGATCTACGTCGGCGACCTGCTCCAGGCCGATTCGCTGGCGGCCGCCGTCAAGGGGTGCTCGGCGGTCGTGCACCTGGCGGGCGCCATGCAGGGAGCGGACGAGGAGGCCTATCGCCGGGTCAACGTGGATGGGACGTTGAATCTTCTCGATGCGGTGGCGCACCACGGCCGCGGCCTGCGTCGATTCATCTTCGCCTCGAGCCTTGCGGCGGTCGGGCCCGCTCGCGGGTCCCAGCCGCCGGACGAGTCGGTGGAGCCGCGGCCGGTGGGGCCGTACGGCCGGACGAAGCTGGAGGCCGAGGCGGAGGTGTTGGAGCGGCGCGAGCGGTTGCCGGTGACGGTATTCCGGCCGCCCATCGTCTACGGGCCGCGGGATCGCAGCCTTCTTCCGTATTTCCAGCTCATCCGGGCGGGGCTCCTGCTGTTGCCGGGAGGGGGTGAGCAGCTCGTGGCGGTGGTTTACGCCCGCGACCTCGCGGCGGCGATGGTGGGGGCGCTCGAGCGGGACCATCCGTCGGGGTCGGTCTTTCACCTGTGCGACGGTCCGGCGAGGAGGTTGCGGGACCTGGGCGAGGCGATCCGGCTGGCACAGGGGACGCCGTCGATTACCCTTCGAATTCCTCGGGATACGATGCGATGGGTCCAGCGCGCCGGGCGAATCGCGTTGCGCTGGACGCCGGAGCTCCCGATGTGGTTGCATCCCGATTCGCTGGAGATGGTACTGGCGGCAGGGTGGACCTGTTCGGACACCCTCATCCGCCGGACGCTCGGATGGGAACCCAAGGTCACCCTGTTGGAGGGGCTGGCGGAAACCGTGGACTGGTATCGGGAGGCGGGATGGCTCCTGCGTCCCTGGGGCGGGCCGTTGAATCGGCGCGAGTTGCGTCCGTCCAAGGCCCCGCCTGGATCGGATCGATCCTGAAGACGGGAGGGCAAGAACGATGAAGAAGTGGATGGCGGGAATCGCGGCGCTCGGGTTGCTGGTCGGCGGTGCCGTGTGGGCCGACGGAACGACGGTGACCGAGCCGGAGACGGGGAAGTCGTTCGAGGTGCACAAGACGATCGGCGGGCAGGACCACACGCTGATCGGCGTGGGGGCGCGCGAGGCGTACGGCTCGTTCAACGTCTACGCGTCCGGGATGTACATCCAGACCGATTCCGGAGTCCGGTCGTGGCAGCGCTTCCTGGAGAACCAGGCGGCGTCGTTCGTGACGAACGGGCAGGTCAACTGGTCGGCGTTGAAGGATTCCAACACGCTGTACCAGTGGATCTACTCCGGGTCGTTCGGCAAGGCGATCTGGATGAAGTTCGTCCGCGACGTGACCGGCCAGCAGGTCATCGATGCGTACAAGGACAGCCTGAGCCGCTCGATCGACGACTACGCGACGGCCGTCACGCAGTCGCCGCTCAAGGACTTCATCGAGGCGGCGAACCACGACGTGGCCGCCGGGCAGGAGATGCTGCTCTGGACGCGCGGCTCGAAGGTCTACCTCAAGTCGGGCTCGCGCGACGTGGTCGAGATTCCGGACGCCACCTCGATCATCCGTCCGATCTGGCGCATCTGGTTCGGGCCGAACCCGATCCAGGTGCCGCTGCGGCGCGGCATGGTGAACAACATCGAGAATCTCGGCGGACCGGCCGCGGCCGCCGCCCCGTAGCTCCGGCTTTCCGACCCTGTTTCGCGGCGGGCATCCGTTCACCCGGGGGGGGGGACCACCCGGCCGCACATCTGCCGGAATTCGGGGGCTTCCCAGGCGCGGCCTCCGCGTCCCCCCGGACCCCCGCACATCGGCTCGGGCGCGGCCCGCGCCGGCGCGCCACTGGTTCTCTGGCCAGCCGTGCTGGAGGCCGTGAACGGGTACTGCGGCGGTTCGTTCTCGCGCTCTTCCGTCGGGCGGGGGGAGCCTGTAGGCTTGCGGTTCGTGGCGCGCGCCTGGCCGGCGGAGGTGGCGGAGCTGCTGGCGGAGCATCCGCCGATCGACCTGCACGCCGACACTCCGTCGCTGATGCGGCTGGGCTACGACTTCCTGCGGCGGCACCGGCCGTGGCTTCCCGGCGCGGCGTTGGGGTGGCATCTCGACCTGCCGCGGTTGCGGGAGGGCGTGTTCGGCGGCGTGTTGTTCGGTCTGGTGACGGCGCCGGTGCGGCTGGGCGACCGCCCGGCCGCGGTGGAGCGGCAGATCGGGCTGGTGGAGCGGGCGGCCGCGGCGAGCGCGGGGCGGCTGGTGCGGGCGGCGGGGCCGGGCGGTTTCG
>JAAZOP010000470.1 GCA_012797735.1 Myxococcales bacterium | reverse complement strand
GACCGCGCCCGCTCCCGCCGTCGGGGCGCCCCCCGCCGCCGGTGCTGTTCCTCCGGCCGCCGCGCCGATCCGTGCTCCGGGCCAGCCGGTTCCCGGTCAGCCGCAGCTTCAGGGCCGCCCGCCGGTCCCGGGTCAGGCCCCGGTCCCGGGCCAGCCGCCGCGGCCGTACCCGGGTGTCGGTGGCGTCAACCCGCCGCCCGCGGGTGGACCGGGCTTCGCCCCGCCGGCCGGTGGTCGTCCCGTGCCGCCGCCGCCGCCCGCTCCGCGGTCGGAAGGGGGCCCCGGCACCGGTGCGCTGATCGGTGCCGCCGCCGCCGGTGCGGCCGTCGGTCTGGTCGGTGGGATGCTGCTGAACAGTGGTGGGAGCGATACCCATGCGCTCGTCGACGTGCAGCGCCAGCGCCGCGAGTCGGTCGAGGGTGGGGTCACCTATTACTCCGAGCCCGGCCGCGTGATCGTCCGCGACGATCGCGGTCTCTATCTGCGCCACGACGAGACCGAGCGCTTCCGCGACTTCGGCGGATCGATCCGTGACGAGCGCGACGGCGATCGGCTGGTGCGGGTGTGGGATCGCCCGGACGGCGTCCGCATCGTCACCGTCACCGATTCCGACGGCCGGCTGATCCGCCGCGTCCGCCGCTGGCCGGACGGCCGTGAGGAGGTGCTGATCGACGACGGCTTCCGTCCGCGTCCGCAGTCCTATCGTGACGAGGTGGTGGTGTTGCCGCCGCCGCCGGTGCCGGTCGAGCGTCGTTACGTCGACGCCGAGCAGTCCGACGACACGGTGATCTACGACACGCTGGAGGCGCCGCCGTTCGCGCCGCTGCCGCGCCGCTACACCCTCGACGAGGTGCGGTCGAGCCGCGACGTCCGTGCCTACGTCGGTGCCGTCGACGTCGACACCATCACCTTCGACACCGGGTCGTGGACGGTGGAGCCGGCCCAGGTTCAGCGTCTCGACCGGATCGCCCGGTCGATCTCGCGGATTCTGGAAAAGAGCCCGAACGAGATCTTCCTGGTCGAGGGACACACCGACGCCGTCGGCTCCGACGTCGACAACTTGTCGCTGTCCGATCGCCGCGCCCAGTCGGTCGCCGCGATTCTCACCCGCGACTTCCGGATCCCGGCGGAAAATCTCGTCACCCAGGGCTACGGCGAGACCGAGCTGAAGGAACAGACCTCCGGTCCGTCCCGCATCAACCGGCGCGTCTCGGTGCGCCGCATCACTCCGCTGCTCGGCACCGCCGGGAAGTGATCCCCGACGGCGTTCGCGCCACCTTCGGCGACCCGCTCTCGGCCCACGAGGGCGGGTCGTCGTCGTTTCGGCGGGACCCTTCGTGACCGCCGAACGTCGATTCGGTCGCCGTTCAGAGACGGTTCAGGCGCCGAGGCTTCGAATGCCGTCCTCGGTCGATGGGCGGTGCCTCACCGGTCGTGCGGCGAAGGCTCCGGACGGATCGTCCGACCTTCCAGCCTCGCCACGGTTCGTCCGTTTGAATTCGACACGACACAG
>JAAZOP010000469.1 GCA_012797735.1 Myxococcales bacterium | reverse complement strand
CGGGGCTGGTCGGCATGGGCGGGGCCGCGCCACGGAGCGGAACTGGAATGGCGCGAACGTTCAAGCGGGGCGGCGTGCATCCCCCCGAAGAGAAGCAGCTGACGGAGCGCAAGCCGATCGAGACGCTGCCGCTCCCCAAGCGCGTCGTGATCCCGATGGCCCAGTGCCTCGGCGCCCCCGCCGAGCCCACGGTGAAGCCCAAGGACGCCGTCAAGACCGGACAGCGGATCGGCGAACCGAAGGGCTTCGTCTCCACCCCCGTCCACGCCTCGGTTTCCGGCGTGGTGAAGAAGGTCGATCTCTTCCCCACCGCCGCCGGCGCCCGCTCGCTGTGCGTCGAGATCGAGTCGGACGGCAAGGACGAGTGGGTGGAGGGGGTGGACCTGGCGGGCGGCGACGTCGATTTCGCGAAGCCCGACGCGTTCCTCCCCGCCTTGACGGACGCGGGGCTGGTCGGCATGGGCGGGGCCGCGTTCCCCACCCACGTCAAGCTCAAGCCGCCGAAGGACGTGAAGGTCGACACGCTGATCCTCAACGGGGCCGAGTGCGAGCCGTACCTCACGGCGGACCACCGCCTGATGGTCGAGCACGCCGCGGAGATCGCGACGGGGCTCCAGATCCTCGCGGCGGTGCTCGGGGTCGAGCGGACGTTCGTGGGGATCGAGGACAACAAGCCCGACGCCGTCGCGGCGATGCGGAAGGCGCTCGCCGGGGTCCTGGGCGTCGAGGTGGTGGTGTGCCGGACGCGCTACCCGCAAGGGGCCGAGAAGCAGTTGATCCAGTCGATCACGAACCGCGAGGTTCCGCCGGGGAAGCTGCCGATGCACGTCGGTTGCGTCGTGCAGAACGTCGGCACGGCGTTCGCGGCGTTCGAGGCGGTGGCGCGGCGCAAGCCGCTGGTGGAGCGGGTGCTGACGGTGTCGGGGCGGGCGATCCGCGAGCCGAAGAACCTGCGGGTCCGCGTCGGCACGCCGCTCGGGGACATCGTCGCCTTCTGCGGCGGGACGACCGACGGCCTGCGGAAGCTGATCTTCGGCGGGCCGATGATGGGCAAGGCCCTGCGGTACGAGGACGTGCCGGTCGTCAAGTCGACCTCGGGCATCCTGTTCTTCGACCGGCAGGAAGCCGCGACGGTGGAGGAGTTCTCCTGCATCCGCTGCGGCCGCTGCCTGGAGGCGTGTCCCCAGGGCCTGGTTCCATGCGACCTGGGCGACCTGGCGGAGCACGGCCTGTACGACAAGTTGGCGGACGCGATGGATTGCGTCGAGTGCGGATCGTGCCAGTACGCCTGCCCGGCCCGCCGGCTGCTCGTCCACCTGCTGCGGCTGGGCAAGAGCGAGTTCCGGCGGCTGCAGAAGAAGGGATAGCGCGCGATGGCGGAATCGACGACCCCCACGGCGGATGCGGCGGCGGCCCCGGCGAAGGCGCCGGAGCCGGTGTCCCACGAGCTGCTGGTCACCAGTTCGCCCCACTTCGCGACGCCGGAGAGCGTGCCGCGGATCATGCACACGGTGTGGCTGGCCCTGCTGCCGGCGTGCGCGGCCGCGGTCTGGCTGTTCGGCTTCGACGCGCTGATCGTGATCGGCCTGACGGTCCTGGCCTGCGTCGGCTTCGAGGCGCTGCTGGTCCGGGCCCGGGGCCGCTCGTGGAGCGAGGTCCGCCGCACCGCGCTCGACGGCAGCGCGATCATCACCGGCGTCCTGCTGGCGCTCAACCTCCCCGCCGCCTCGCCCTGGTGGATGCTGCTCATCGGCGCCTTCGTCGCCATGGGCCTCGGCAAGCACGTCTTCGGCGGCCTGGGCCACAACCCGTTCAACCCGGCGCTGGTCGCCCGCGTCTTCCTGCTGATCTCGTTCCCGACCCAGATGCTCACCTGGTCGTCGCCGGTCGATTCGTTCGCGCAATCGACCGCGGAGCGCATCGAGCAGGACAAGGCGGAGCTGGACGGGCAGACCTACGCGACGCCGCTGGGCAAGCTGAAGGATGCGCTGCGCAACCGGGCCGACCCGGCGAAGCTGGCCGCGATCCGCGCCGAGGTGGCCGAGCGCTACCCGGCGCTGGACCTGTTCCTCGGCCGCACCGGCGGGTCGCTCGGCGAGACCTCCGCCCTCGCCCTGCTCCTCGGCGCCGCCCTCCTCTTCTGGCGCCGCATCATCACCTGGCACATCCCGCTGACCTTCGTCGCGACGACCGCCCTGGTCACCGGCATCGCGTGGGCGGTGAACCCCGACGTCTACGTGAACCCCCTGGTCCACGTGCTCGGCGGCGGCCTGATCCTCGGCGCGTTCTTCATGGCCACCGACATGGTGACCTCGCCCGTCACCCGCCTGGGCATGGTGATCTTCGGCGCCGGTTGCGGGCTGATCACCGCCGTGATCCGCCTCTGGGGCTCGTACCCGGAGGGCGTGAGCTTCGCGATCCTGATCATGAACGCCCTGGTGCCGCTGATCGACCGCTACACCAGGGGTCGCAAGTTCGGCGAGACGAGGAGGGCCGCGGCATGAGCACGCAAGACCCGAAGGCCCCGTCGGGCGCATCGGCCGCCGGGTCGCCCGGCCCGGAGCCGCCGGAGGCGAAGGCCCCCGAGGCCCCGCCGCCCCCGGCGAAGGACGCGGCGGCGGCCACCGCGGAGCCGCCGGAGGCGCAGGCCCCCGAGGCGGCCCCGCCGCAGGCGGAGAAGGTCCCCGAGGCGGGGAGCGTCGCCGAGGGGATCAAGATGGTGTTGACGGTGGCGCTGTTCACGCTGCTCTCCGGCGCCCTGCTCGGGTTCGTCTACCGGCAGACCAAGCCGCGCATCGAGGCGGCCAAGCTGCCGGAGAAGATCGCGGCGCTGGCGAACATCCTGCCCGAGTTTGACAACGCGATCCTCGACACGCTGCGCTGCGCCGAGCCGGACGGCGCGCCGGTGGACGACAAGTGCCTGCGCCGGATGTACACGGCGACCAAGGACGGCCGCCCCGTCGGCTACGCGCTGGAGACGTTCACCACCAAGGGCTACGGCGCCCGGATCGATCTGCTCGTCGGCTGCTCGGCCGACTTCGCCGTCACCGGCGTCTACATCCTCGGGCACCAGGAGACGCCGGGGCTGGGGGCGAAGATCGTCGAGGGGCACAAGAGCTGGAAGGACGCGGCGGCGATCGCGGCGCCGGATCGGCCGTACATCCTCCAGTTCGCCGGCAAGCGGCTCGGCGAGTTCGACTTCCGGGTGCGCAAGGACGGCGGCCAGGTCGATGCGATCACCGCCTCGACGATCAGCTCCCGCGCGGTGGCCGGCGCGATCGAACAGGCCCTGACGCTGCTGCGCGACCGGACGACCACCGGCGGGGGCGGCGGCGGAGGTGCGCCATGAACCAGTGGCAGAACTTCGCGAAGGGGCTGTGGAACGAGAACCCGATCCTGCGCATCCTGCTCGGATTCTGCCCGACCCTCGCCGTCACCACCTCGGCGACCGACGCCGTCGGCATGGGCCTCGCGGCCACGTTCGTGCTCGTCGGCTCGAACACGGTGATCTCCGCGATCCGCAAGATCGTCCCGAGCCAGATGCGCATTCCGATCTTCATCGTGGTCATCGCGACCTTCGTCACGGTCGTCGATCTGGTGCTCCAGGCCTACTTCCCCGCGCTCTCCAAGAGCCTCGGGGTGTTCATCCCGTTGATCGTCGTCAACTGCATCATCCTCGGGCGCGCCGAGGCGTTCGCCTCGAAGAACGGGATCGGCTCGAGCTTCATCGACGGCCTGGGGATGGGCGTCGGCTTCACGCTGGCGCTCCTGGTGCTGGGCTGCGTCCGCGAGATCCTCGGCAGCGGCTCGATCTTCGGCGTGCCGCTGTTCGCCGCCGACGTGCCCCGGGTGCTGATCTTCGTCCTGCCCCCGGGAGCGTTCCTGTCGCTCGGCTGCATGCTGTGGCTGATGAACGAACTGGACCAGAGGAGGAAGCGCCGTGTCTGAGGGATCGATCTTCTCGCTGATCCTCGGGGCGATCCTCGTCAACAACGTGATCTTCGCCCGGTTCCTGGGGACCTGCCCCTACCTCGGCGTCTCCAAGCGCCAGGACACGGCGATCGGCATGGGCCTCGCCGTGATCTTCGTCATGACGCTCTGCGGCGCCATCACCTGGCCGCTCCAGCGCTACGTGCTCGAACCCGACGCGCTCGCCCGGGGACTCGACCTCTCCTTCCTCCAGACGATGGTCTTCATCCTCGTCATCGCCTCGCTCGTCCAGTTCGTCGAGATCGTGCTCAAGAAGACCGCTCCCGGCCTGTACCAGGCGCTCGGCATCTACCTGCCCCTCATCACCACCAACTGCGCGATCCTCGGCATCGCCATCCTCAGCGTCCAGAAGAAGCTGGGCTACGTGGAGGACATCGTCTACTCTGCCGCCTCCGCCGCCGGCTTCGCCCTGGCGCTGATCCTGTTCGCGGGCGTCCGCGAACGCTTGGCGATGCGGAACGTTCCGCGCGGCCTCGCCGGCATCCCGATCGGCCTCGTCACCGCCGGCATCCTGGCGATGGCCTTCATGGGCTTCGCCGGCCTGGGCGCCTCCTAGACCCGTGCGCCGGGTTCCACGCAGCGGCCGCGACGCCCCGCCCGCACGAAGACCCTGCGCCGGCCGCCCGGTCCCATGGCGGTCGCTCGTCCCGGCCCTGATCCTCGGCGCGGCCGCCGGCCTCGCCTGCCGCCGGGACGCGGCGCCGCCCCCCTCCCCCGCTCCGAAGCTGGAGGCGGAGTTCCTCGCCATGGGCGGGATCCCGGTGCGCCTCCGCGCCTGGGACGCCGACCCGCAGGTCTTCGGGCGGGTGGTCGAGGCGTACCGGGCCGAGATCGAGCGGCAGGAATCGATCCTGAGCGTCCACCGCGCGGGCAGCACGCTGTCGAGACTGAACCGCGCGGGCGGGACGCCGGTGCCCGTCGCGGGCGACACCGTGCGGCTGCTCCGGATCGCCGCCGCCTGCGCTGCGGAGACGGGCGGCGCGTTCGACCCGACCGTCGGTCCGCTGCTCGACGCCTGGAAGGAGGCCGCCCGGACCGGCGTCGAGCCGTCCGCCGCGCGGCTCGCGCAGGCGCTGGCCGGCGTGGGGATCGACCGCGTCCACGTGGAGGGGGACGAGCGCGACGGCGGCGCCGTCCGCCTCGATCCGCCCACGACGCTCGACCTGGGCGGGATCGCCAAGGGATGGTTCGCCGACCTGGGGCTCGCGCGGCTGCGGGACGCCGGCGTCCGTCGCGGCCTCGTCGAGCTGGGGGGCGACCTGGCGGTCTACGACGACCGGCCGCGACCCGAGCCGTTCCGCATCGGCGTGCGCGACCCGGACGACCCCGGCGGACTGCTCGGCACGCTGCGCGTCGAACGGGGCAGCGTGGTGACCTCGGGCGACTACGAGCGCGGCTACGACGTCGGCGGCCGGCACTACAACCACATCCTCGACCCGCGCACCGGCCGGCCGGTCGCGGGCCTGCGCGCGGTCACGCTGTGGACGCTCGACGGAGCGCGCGCCGACGCGCTGGCCACGGCGGTGATGGTGCTGGGCGAGCGGGAGGGGTGGGCCTTCGTCGAGCGCACGGCGGGCGTGGAGGCGATCATGGTGGTGGACGACCCCGCGGCGCCCCGCGGCGCGCGCATCCGGGTCACGCCGGGGCTGCGGGGACGATTCGAGGTCGAGCCGGCCTGGGCCGCGTCGCTCGACCCGTCAACCTGACCCGGCGCGCCGCTCGCGCGCGCGCAGCACCGCCTTCGCCGCCTCCCCGACCGGCACGACGACGAGCGAGAGGGCGGCCAGGACGAGCCAGTCCTGGACCGACAGCGGCACGACGCGGAACACGGCGTGGAGGGCGGGCACGGCGAGCGCCAGCAGTTGCAGGCCGAGCGAGGCGGCGGCGGCGACCCAGAGGAAGCGGTTGGGCCGCAGCGCGCGCGAGAACAGGCTGGCCCGCCGGGCGCGGCAGTTGAAGGCGTGCGCCAGCGGGAGGAACGCCAGTCCGGCGAACGCCAGCGTGCGCGCCCCCTCGCGCGTCGCCGTGTCGGGGAGGACCGAGGGCGGCATCAGGTAGAACAGCACGCCCAGCGCGCCGATCAACAGGCCGAAGGCGAGCATGAACCAGAGGTCCTCGCGGTCGAGCAGCCCGGCGTTCACGGGGCGCGGCCGTTGCGCCATCTGTCCGGGTTCCGGCGGGTCGACGCCGAGGCCGAGGGCGGGGGCGCCGTTGGTGACGAGGTTGATCCACAGGATCTGGAGCGGGGCGAGGACGAGCAGGCCGGGGTAGAAGATGGAGAAGAAGACGGTGACGACGAGGCCGGCGTTCGAGGAGAGCAGGAACACGATCGACTTGCGGATATTGCGGAGGATCGTCCGGCCTTCCTCGACGGCGGCGACGATCGAGGCGAAGTTGTTGTCGGTCAGGACCATCTTCGCGGCTTCGCGGGCGACGTCGGTGCCGCCCTTGCCCATCGCCGCCCCGAGGTCGGCCTCGCGGAGGGCGGGGGCGTCGTTGACGCCGTCGCCCGTCATCGCGACGACGCCGCCGCGCCGTTTCCACGCGCGGACGATCAGGAGCTTCTGCTCCGCCGTGACGCGCGCGAAGATCCGCACGCGTTCGATCCGTTCGGCGAGCTGCTCCTCCGAGAGCCGCTCCAGTTCCGCGCCGGTGATCACCTCGTCGCCGTCCTCCCAGAAGCCCATCTCGCGGGCGATGGCGCGGGCGGTGACCGCGTGGTCGCCGGTGATCATCACGACGCGGATGCCGGCGGCCCGGCACTGGGCCACCGCCGCGATCGCCTCGGGCCGCGGCGGGTCCTGCATGCCGACCAGCCCCAGGAACTCCAGCTCGCTCTCCGCCTCGGCGACGGCGCCGCGGGCGCCCTGGCGGCGCGCCACGGCCAGCACCCGCAGGGCGCGCTCCGCCATCGCCTCGGCGCGGTCGAGGATCTCCCGCCGGTCCTCGCTGTTCAGCGGCCGGTTCCTGCCGTCGTCGAGGATCGTGGAGCAGAGATCGAGGATCTCGTTCACGCCGCCCTTGACGAAGCTGCGGATCGTGCCCGAGGCGGCGTGCTCGAACACGAGCGACATGCGGCGGCGGTCCGAATCGAAGGGGTTGTGGCCGACCAGCGACAGCTCGGTGAGGACCGAGTCGCGCGGCAGGCCGAGATTGGCGCCGCACATCACGATCGCCACCTCGGTCGGGTCGCCGTCGCCGACCAGCCGGCCGTCCGGGCCGGGGCGAACGGCGGCGGTGTTCGGCACCACGGCGGCCCGCACCAGCTCGCGCAGGTCGGCCTCGTCCTCGATCCGCGCCGGTTTCCCGTCGCGCGTCAGCACGCCGTCGCCGATCCCGGTCCCCTCGACGAAACCGTAGGTCCGGCGGAAGGTGGACAGCTCGCGAACCTGCATGTCGTTGAGCGTGAGCGTGCCGGTCTTGTCCGTGCAGATCACCGTGGCGCTGCCCAGCGTCTCGACCGCGGGCAGCGAGCGGATCAGGGCGCCGCGCTTCGCCATGCGCTGCATCCCGAGGGCCAGGGTGATCGTCGTGATCGCGGGCAGCCCCTCGGGGATCACCGCGACGGCCAGCGAGACCGCCAGGAGCAGCAGGGTCCAGATGTCGTAGCCCCCGCGCAGCAGGCCGACGGCGAACAGCACGCCGGACAGCCCGAGACAGGCCCAGAGGATCTGCCGGGAGAAGCGCGCCAAACGCTTCTCGAGCGGCGATTTCTCGGCGGCGATCTCGCCGATCAGCTTGCCGATCCGCCCGATCTCCGTGCCGGCGCCGGTGGCCGTCACGACCGCGCGGGCCCGGCCCCGCACCGCCGTCGTCCCCATGAACGCCATGTTGACCCGGTCGGCCAGCGGGGTGGACGCCTCCAGCACCTTCGCGGCGTCCTTCTCCACCGGCGTCGATTCGCCCGTCAGCGGCGACTCGTCCGTGCGGAAGTCCGCCGTCTCCAGCAGCCGGACGTCCGCCGGAATCTGGTCCCCCGCTTCCACGATCACGACGTCCCCCGGCACCAGCTCCCGCGCCGGCACCACCCGCTCGACGCCCCCGCGCACCACCCGGGCGCTGAACGTCAACATCGCCTGCAGCGACTCCAGCGCCCGCTCGGCCTTCCGCTCCTGCACGTAGCCGATCACCGCGTTGAGAACCACGATCAGCAGAATCGCGATCGCATCCGAGTACCGCGCCAGGAACCCGACGCCCGGCTCGGCGTGCCAGACGGCGGACGTCGTGGCGACGGCGGCGGCGGCGAGGAGCGTCAGCACAAGCGGGTTGAGGAACTGGGCGAGGAACACCTTCCAGGCGGGGGGCGGCTTGCGCTTCGGCAGCTCGTTCGGCCCCACCCGGACCAGTTCCTCCCGGGCCCTCCGCTCGTCGAGCCCGTCGAGCGGGCGGACGTCGAAGCGTCCGGCCACTTTCTCCCGGCTCGTATCATGGAAGGTTTC
This sequence comes from Myxococcales bacterium, assembly GCA_012797735.1. Lineage (GTDB taxonomy): Bacteria > Myxococcota_A > Polyangia > DRWM01 > JAAZOP01 > JAAZOP01. The sequence continues at coordinate 2,426 of JAAZOP010000469.1, read as the reverse complement.
GCCGACGGCGGCCATCGCAGGGCGTTGCTACTCCATGTGGCCACCCCGCGCAAGTCGCGAGCGCGCGCGAAGGGGGTTCCCCGCAACAGCCGTTTGCGGTAAGGTTCTTCGACTGGGAAACCGGGGGTCGGGGGGCGCGGGGATGCGCGATGCCGATTGCGATTGAGGTGGAAGATCTCCTCCGGCGGTTCCTGGACTACGTCCAGATCGATACCCGGTCCGACCCGCACTCGCAGACCACGCCCAGCACGCCGAAACAGTGGGTGCTCGTCCGCAAGCTCGAGACCGAACTCAAGGAGCTGGGGCTGACCGACGTGCGGGTCACCGAGTACGGCTACGTGCTGGCGACGTTGCCGGCCACCTCGCCCAAGCCGCGCATCCCGCGCATCGCCCTCCTGGCGCACCTCGACACCGCCCAGAGCTGCTCGGGCCTCGCCGTCCCGATCGTCCATCGCAACTACCAGGGCCAACCGCTCGTCCTGCCCCGCGACCCGAACATCGTCCTCACCGTCGAGAACGAACCGGCGCTCAAGGACAAGATCGGCCAGGACGTGATCACCGCCTCCGGCGACTCGCTGCTCGGCGCCGACGACAAGGCGGGCGTCGCCGCGATCATGGCCGCCGTCCGGTACCTGACCCAGCATCCCGAGGTGCCGCACGGCGTCGTCCGGATCTGCTTCAACCCCGACGAGGAAGTCGGCCGCGGCTCCGAGAAGATCACGCTCGACGAGCTGGCCGCCGACGTCGCCTACACCTTCGACGCCGACGGGCTGGGCATGGTCAACTACGAGACCTTCTCGGCCGACAAGGCCGTGCTCACCATCACGGGCGTCGCGGCGCACCCCGGCTGGGCCAAGGGCGTGATGGTCAACGCGCTCAAGCTCGCCGGCCAGCTGCTCGCCGCCCTCCCCAAGGAGGCGTCGCCCGAACACACGGCGGGCCGGGAGGGGTTCGTCCATCCGGACGACATGCACGGCGACGCGGCCAGCGTGAAGATCGAGTTCATCCTGCGCGACTTCGAACTGGACGGCCTGGCGGCCAAGCGGACGCTGCTCGAGGGCCTGATCGAACGCTTGAAGGCCGAGGAGCCGCGGGCGCGCTTCGACCTCGAGGTCAAGGCGCAGTACCGCAACATGCGCTACTGGCTCGAGAAGGACTTCCGCCCCGTGGAATACGCGCTCGAAGCCGTCCGCCGCTGCGGCGTGGAACCGTTCTCCGAGGCGATTCGCGGCGGCACCGACGGCTCGCGCCTCACCGAGCGCGGCCTGCCGACGCCGAACATCTTCTGCGGCTTCCACGACGTGCACAGCCTGCGCGAGTGGGTCACGCTGCAGGACATGGCCAAGGCCGCCGAGGCCGCCGTGCACCTGGTCCGGCTGTGGGCCGAGAAGGCCTGAGTCACCCGCAGCACAACCGGCTCGGACAGCTTTCCGACGGGTAGACGGAGGCGCCGGGACTCCCGCAGCCCGGGTCGGCGCACCATCCGCCCCAGCGCCGGCAGTCCTCCGCCAGCGGCACGCAGCACACGCGCGTCCCGCACTGCGCCGACGGCACGAACATCTCCCGCTCCGCGCACTCCGCCCGGCAGATCCCGCCGGCGCGCTCGCAATCGTCCGGCCGCACGCAACAGACGAACGACCCGCACTCGACGGTCGCCCGGCCGAGCGGCGCGAGCGGCGCGACGCAGCTCGCCGCGCACTCGCCCCCCGCATCCGCGCAGTCGCCCAACGACCAGACGCAGCACACGTCCGCACCGCACTCCCGCGACGGCACCGCGACGTCGTACTCCGGGTCGCACCACGAGTCGCAGTAGCCCCACGCCGCCGTGCAGTCGCCGGGCGCGCAGCACGTGCCGCCACACTCCACCGAGGCGAACGCCGTTTCTCCCGGACCGCAGCTCGCGCCGCACGCCCCGCCCGTCGCGGTGCAATCGGACGACGGGATGCAGCAGGGGGACGACCCGCAATCGACCGCGCTCGCCGCCGTCGCCCCGGCGCCGCAGCTCCCGGTCCCGCACACGCCGCCCATCTGCTCGCAGGCGCCGACCGGGCCGGGCAGGCAGCACCAGCCGTCGCAATCGGCCGCGGCACCCCAGTCCTCCCACGGCAGGCACTCCGCGGCGCAACGCCCTCCGGCCGACCCGCATCCGGCCGGCGCTTCCGGCACGCAGCACGCGTCCGGCCCGCACTCCGACGCCGTCGTCTCGACCTCCCCCGTCCCGCACCCCGCGGCGCAGCGGCCGCCCGCGTCCGTGCAGTCCGACGGCGCTTCCGGCACGCAGCACGCGTCCGGCCCGCACTCCGACGCCGTCGTCTCGACCTCCCCCGTCCCGCACCACGCGGCGCAGCGGCCGCCCGCGTCCGTGCAGTCCGACGGCGCTTCCGGCACGCAGCACGCGTCCGGCCCGCACTCCGACGCCGTCGTCT
>JAAZOP010000040.1 GCA_012797735.1 Myxococcales bacterium | reverse complement strand
TGCGAGAGCGACTCCGATCCATGCGCTGCAGCGATGCATCGCGTCCCCTCCTCCAAACGGCCCCGCGCCGTTTGCCGGCCGGCCGTCACCCGGCCCCGCCCCCGCGCGCCCGGGGCCGGCCTGCCGGCCGCCCGAGTCCCTCCACCTCCCGGTGCCGGAAGCAACCGACGAGGTGATCGTTGACCATCCCCGTGGCCTGCAGGTGGGCGTAGACGATCGTGGACCCGACGAAGCGGAAACCGCGCTGCCGCAGGTCCCGGCTGATCGCGTCGGAGAGCGGCGTCCGCGCCGGCACTTGGTCGGGCGTCCGCCAGCGGTTGCGGATCGGCCGGCCATCGACGAAGCGCCAGATGTACGCGTCGAACGAGCCGAACTCCTCCTGTACCCGCAGGAACGCCCGGGCGTTGTCGATCGCGGATTCGATCTTCCGCCGGTTGCGCACGATGCCGGCGTCGCCCAGCAGCCGGCGCACCTCGCGCGGCCCGTAGCGCGCCACGCGGCGCGGGTCGAAGCGGTCGAAGGCCCGGCGGTAGGCCTCGCGCTTGCGCAGGATCGTCGCCCAGGACAACCCGGCCTGGGCCCCCTCGAGCACGAGGAACTCGAACAGCTTCCGGTCGTCGTGCAGCGGCACGCCCCACTCCTCGTCGTGGTACCGCACGTAGAACGGCGCGGTCCCGCACCAGGGACAGCGGCGCGGCTCCGGAGCGCTCATGTCTTTCCGTGTACACGCGAACCGGCGCCGGCGCAACCGGAGCGGACGGGACACGGCGGCGCGGGCTGCTCCGGCCGCAGACGCTGGACGCGCTGCGCCGATCCCTGCGCGGCCTTTGACGCGTCTTGCCGCACCGCGGCAAACGACGTCGTTGCCCCGGTCGGGCCGTTCGGCGGACAATCGGCGGGTGCGTCGCTGTTCCCGGCGGTGGGTCCCGCTACTGCTCCTGCTCGGCCTGGCCGCCGCTTCCCCCGCGCGCGGGGGCGGCTTCGAGTTCGGCACGAACGGCGCCGTCGCCAACGGCCGCGCCGGGGCGTTCGTCGCGCGCGGCGACGACCCCACTTCGCTGTACTACAACGTGGCGACGATGGGGCGCATGCCGCCCGGCACCCATCTGCTGTTCGACTGCGTCCTCGCCCAGCGCCGGCTGTCGTTCCAGCGGGCCGGCGAGATGGACTTCGCCGGGGCCAACCGTTTCCGCGTCGACGGCCTCCCCTACCCCGCGGTGCACGACTCCGCCGGGCCGTTTCCGGGCCCGTTCTTCGCGGTCGTCACCGACCTCGGACTCGACTCCGACTTCGAACTCGGCCTCGGGGTCTTCGGCCCGGCCGCGATCGGCCGGTTCGAGTACCCCACGCAGAGCTGGGTCGTGAACCACGACGGCGAGCGGATTCCGATTCCGGCTCCGCAGCGATACGACGCCCTCAACGCCGACATCCTCTTCGTCTGGCCGACGCTCGCCGTCGCCTGGCGCATCACCGACGACCTCGCCGTCGGCGGCGCATTCCAGCCCGGAATGCTCAACATCCGGTTCCAGCAGATGTCGGTCGCCTTCGGCAACGGCGACGACGTCGTCGCCGACATCCGCGCCAACCTGGACGTGTGGGACTGGTTCGTCCCCGGCGGCATGCTCGGCGTCTGGTACCGTCCCTGGCGCTACCTCGAACTGGGACTGTCGGTGCGCGCGCAGGACAGCATCGCGGCCGAGGGAGACATCGTCACCATCTCCAACCCCTACGGCGTCCGCGACCAGGAGCCGGTCGCGAGCGACGCCTGGACCGACTACAACACCGCCGGGGGCGAGCACCCGCCGACCGGCAAGGTCTCGTTCAACTGGCCCTGGATCCAGGTCCGCACGGGCCTCCGCTTCGTCTGGCCGCGCGACACCCCCGACGTCGCCGGCGACGCCCTCGACCCGCAACTCGCCGCCGAGCTGGGGCGCCTGCCGCCGCACGTGCGCGAGTGGTTCGACATCGAGCTGGACGTCACCTACGAGATGAACTCGGCGCTGGACGACTTCAAGATCCAGATCGGGGGCGTCGTCCCGATGGGCTACGACCTCCCGAACCTCGCCGTACGTCCCGACCTCGAGCATCCGGAGAACTCCGGTCTGCTCGCCTCCCCCCACCGCTGGCAGGACACCGTCGCCGTGCGCCTCGGCGGCGACGTCAACCTGCTCGACGGCGCGCTGTCGTTGCACTGGGGTGCGAGCTGGGAGTCCGCCACCGTGCCACCCGAATGGACCCGCGTCGATTTCGCCTACTTCGAGACCTGGGCCGTGGCGGCCGGCATCACCGTCCGCCTGCCCTGGTGGGGCCTCCGGGTGACCGCCAGCCACCAGCACCTGTTCATGGCCGACCGCGACATCACCGGCGGCAAGACCCGGATTCTCACCGCGATCGAGCGTCCCGAGGAGATGATCCCGGTGGTCAACAACGGGCACTACGAGGAAGCGATCGACATCTTCGCCGTCGGTCTGTCGGCGAGCCTCTGACCCGGCGACCCGCACCGGCGCGGCGGCCGGAGGAGACGGAGCAGCAGCGCGAGCGCTGCGAGGGTCGCGGCGCCGAGCGCGCCGAGGGTGGTGGCGAGCGTGGCGCGACGCGCCCGGGCGTACGGCGCGTCGAGCCGTCCCACGTACAACGCCCCGATCACGCGCCCCGCGGCGTCGCGCAGCGGCTCGTAGGCCCCGGACCACCACACGCCGGCCACCGGTTCCCGCGCGGCCCACCCGCGCCCCCCCAGCAACACCTGCCGCCGGGCGTCGTCATCGATCCGCGTCCCGAGCGGCCGCCAGCCGCCCGGCGCCGGCACGCTCGCCGCGACCCGCACGTCGTCCAGACACAGGACGACCATCCCCGCACGACCGCCCCGCCGCGAGCCGCTTCCGAACACCCGCTCCGCAATCGCCTCGACGAAGTCGTCGCCGCGGTTCAGCAGCCGGGCGCCGTACAGGACCGCCGGCGGCCCCGCGGCGTCGGTCGCGTCGAACCACGGAACCGCGGCCGCCAACATCAGGCCGTCCGTCGACTCGCCCCGCGCCGGCGTCGTCGCGCCGGCGGTCGGTTCGACCTCGATCCGCGCCCGCTCCGCCAGCCCCGCCCCCTCGGACGCCAGCGACGCGGCCGGCGCGACCAGCGCTCCCGCGACGGCACGACGCCCGCGCAACACTGGCGCGACCAGGATCTGCCCCGACCAGTCGTCACCCGCCGCACCGAAACCGCCGGAGCTCTCGACAACCACGCCGTCGGGCCCGACGAGCGTCACGACGTCGAGCCCGACCCGCCGGCGCAGGGATCCGAGCGCCTCCGCGAGGCCCTCCGGACCCTCCCCGGACGACGAGTGCGACCGCAACGATCGCTCCGAGACCTCCTCCTCCAGCCCACGCTCCAGGCGCGACAGTTCCTCGTCGAACGCGGCCCGCGCCAGACGCAAGTCGGACCGGACCTGCGCCTCCACCTCGGACGAGACGAGACGGCCCACCGCGACGAACAGGACGGACGCCAGGACGGCGGCGACGGCCAACACCACCGTCGTGGTCCCCAACGCGAACCGGATCCGGGCCGGGACGCGCGACGACGCCGCCTGCTCCCCCTTCGCGTCCATCGGCACCCCCTTCGCGCCCCGTCGCCTCGTCCGGACGGGGCGACCGCCGCGAGGCGAGTGAGGCAGGAACCGGACCAGCGCGGACGGAGGGGAATTCCGCCGGCACGGCGCGCAACATGTCCCGCGAACGGCCGGCGGCGACGGGGCGTCCCGCCACACCGCCCGCGGCGATCCGCCCCGGCTTCCGGCCGCGGCCGGGTGAACGGTCAGCTTCCGGCGGCGGTCGGGACGATCGGTGCCCGGGTCAGGGCCTCGCCAAAGTCGCCGCCGCCCATGCCGGACGGGCTCCAGACTCCGGGCTCGAGGCTGCGGGCCGGCGGAATCACGATCGACCTGTCGCTCCTGGAGCCTGAAGTCTGGAGCCCGAAGCCTCGCGCCGGCCGGCGATGCGGACTTCGGCGACACCCCGGTGCCCGGGTGCTCCGTGTTGACCGGCACGTGCCGCCCGCGTCAGGATGCGCCTCATGTCGAACGCCGCCGCGCGCCGCGCGCTTGCCGTCGCCCTGGTGGTTCTCGCCGGCTGTCCGGCGCCGGCGGTTCCTCCGCCGCCCGTCGGGCCGCCGCCGCCGCCCCCGGGCCCGGTGGTGGACCTCGGCCGCGCCGGCGGGATCCAGATGCTCCAGCTGCACGTCCCCGCCTGGGACGACCTCAGCCCCGCCCAGCGCGTCCTGGCATGGCATCTGTCCCTCGCCGCGATCGCCGGCGATCCGATCGTCTACGACCAGCGCTACGCGCGGAACCTCGAGGTGCTGGCGCTGCTGGAGGGGATCCTGGCGCGCGGCGCCGCCGTCGAGGCCGAGGTCCTGGGGAAGCTGCGCGACTTCCTGCTGCAGGTCTGGCTCTACCACGGCCTGCACGACCGGTCGGGGCGGAAGCTCGCGCCCCGCTTCACCTTCGACGAGTTGTGGATGGCGGCGCTGTCGGTGTTCGCGGCGGGCGAACGTTTCGGCTACGTGGACGAGGAGGATCTCCGCGCCGCGCTCGACGATCTCCGCGGCCCGCTGTTCGACCCGGCGGTGGACGCGTGGCTCGTGCCGCCCGCGCCGCCGGCGGGCGAGGACGTGCTGACGGCGGGAGCTCTCAACCTCTACGGCCCGGGCATCGGGCTCGACGACCTCGAGGGGTTCCGCGAGCGCCGGCCGCTCAACGCCGGTATCGTCCGCGACGCCGACGGGGCGCTGGTCGAGCAGGTGTGGCGGGCGGGGCGCGGGGAGTACCCGCCGGGCCTGTACGCGCCGCAGCTCCGGCGCGTCGCCGGCCACCTGCGCGACGCCCTCCCGGTCGCCGGGGACGCCCAGCGGGCGGCGCTCGAGACGCTGATCGACTACTTCGAGACCGGCGACCCGACGCGCTGGCGCGACCTCGAGGCGGCCTGGGCGGCGCTGGACGAGCCGGTCGAGGCGGTGCTGGGCTTCGTCGAGACCGACGAGGACCCGCGCGGGCGCAAGGGGATGTGGGAAGGGTTGGTGCTGGTGCGCGACGAGGCGCGGACGGCGCGGCTGCGGGCGCTGGCGGC
>JAAZOP010000468.1 GCA_012797735.1 Myxococcales bacterium | reverse complement strand
GCGCCGCCGGCGCCCTCGCCGCGGCCGCCGTCCCCGCCGCCGCCGCGCGCGCCCTATCCCGACGCGCTGCCGGGAGGCTAGGGGCGGAACCAGCGGTTGTTGATCGCGTCGAGGGTGCCGTCGGCCTTCATCGATTCGAGGGCGGCGTTGACGGGAGCGACGAGGTCGCTGCCGGGCGGGAAGGCGAACGCCAGCGGTTCGTCGGAGGTGAGCTGCGGTCCGATCTTGATCCGGCCGCCGCGGGCGGCGACCAGGCGCAGCGCCGTCACGTTGTCGGCCACCACCCCCGCCACCTCGCCGGACAGGAGCGCCTCGACGGCCGCGTCGAAGTCGGCGTAGGTCTGGACGCGCTCGGCGGCGAACGCGGCCCGCGCCGCCGCCTCGTTCGTCGTGCCGGCCTGGGTTCCGACCACGTTCGCGGGGTCCTCGGCGAACTCCGCCACGTCGTCCACCGTCGCCGCGAACGGCACCACCAGCACCTGGCCGACGGTGATGTAGGGGACGGAGAAATCGACGAGCGCGTCCCGCTCCTCGGTGACGCTGATCCCGTTGGCCGCCATGTCGAAGTTTCCCGCCGCCAGCGCCTCGAAGATCCCCTCCCACGGCGTCGCGGTGAACTGCGCCACGCAGTGGATTCGCCGGCAGATCTCCGCCAGCGTGTCGTAGTCCCAGCCGTACGGCTCGCCGCTGCTCCCGCGGACGGCGTTGAACGGCGGGTAGTTGTTCTCGACGGCGACGGTGACGGTCCGGCCGCCGAGGTCGGGGAGTCCCGGGAGCGACGGCGACGAGGTCGTCGCCGGATGCTCGGGCGGCGGCGCCTCGCCGGGACAGGCGGGCAGCGCGAGCAGGGCGGCGGCGGACGCGAGCGGGACGAGAATGCGTTGCATGGCGTTCCTCCTCCGGGGGCCGGACGTCTCCGTGGGTCGTTCGCGGGAACGACCCTTGCGAGCGCCCGGCGCGGCCGGTGCACCCCGCGCTATGCCACCGCGGGGCGGGGGAGTCAAATCGGCGGAGGCTCCGCCAGGGTGTCGCCGAAGTCCGCATCGCCGGCCGGCGCGAGGCTTCAGTTGCCCGCCGCCCTGACGGGCGACCCACGAATCACGAAAACGCTGGGCGGATGTGCAGGAGACGGGCGATCTTCAGGGCAGCCTCCAGGAGCGACACGGCGATCGTGATTCCGCCGGCCTGGAGCTTCGCGCCCGGAGCCTGGAGCCCGTCAGGCATTGGCGGCGGCGACTTTGGCGAGGCCCTGAGGCTCCGCGACCCGTCCGCCGGCGGGGACGACCGCCCCCGGCGGCGCCGGCGACCGTGTCCGCGTTCAGGGGACGAGGTACAGTTCGGTCTGGGGGCGGGAGAGCCACTGGGCGCCGTCGGGGTCGACGGCGACGATCTCCTCGACCGTCGCGATGCCGTGACCCTCGACGGGGAGGCGCGGCTCGATCGTGTAGACCTGGCCGGCTTCGACCGGCAGGTCGGGCAGGGTGCCGTAGCGCTCCCAGCGCGGGCAGAGCAGCCCGGCGCCGTCGTGGGCCGAGCGGCCGACCTGGTGGCCCAGTGCGTGCGGGTACTCGGGGTAGCCCTGGGCGACGATGTGTCCGCGGGCGATCGCGTCGATCTCGACCCCCTTGACGCCGGGGCGGAGCGCCGCGGCGGCCTTGTGGACCGCCTCGACGATCGTGCGGAAGCCGCGCTCGACCGCTTCCGGCGCCTTCCGCTCGCCCGGGCGGAGGAAGTACCAGGTGCGCTGGAGGTCGGAGACGTAGCCGTCCTTGCGGACGCCGAAGTCGGTGTTGAGGATGTGGCCGGGTTCGATCGGGCGGTCGGTCGGCCCGGTGTGCGCGCCGGCCGACTCGGGCCCGGTGAACGCGGCGGGGCAGTGTTCCGGCTCCCAGGCCGGTTCGAGTCCCGGGTATCGGCGCATCTCTTCGAGGATCATCGCGGCGACCTGTTTCTCGGTGAGGCCGGGTCGCAGGCGCGGGGTGATGGCGTCGTAGATGTCGCAGGTGATCCGGCACGCCTCGGCGATCCGCGCCCGTTCTCCCGGCGACTTGCGGCCGCGCAGGGCGGTGAGGATGGCCTGGGCGGGTTCGAGTCGCGCGGCGTAGGGGGTTCCCTCGAGCGCTCGGGCGAGGAGGAGGAACATGCCGTGGGTGAGGCCGTCGGCCATCGTGTCGTCGAGCGAGTAGTTGACGGCGATGCGGCGGGGGTCGAGGCGCTGGATGGTGCGCCGGAGGTCGTCGGAGACGCCACCGACGTAGCCGATGATCTCGGCGTAGTGGCCGTGGGCGCGCAGGTTGGCCTGGTCCAGGCTGCCGACGATCGCGATCCGGTCGCCCCGGGAGGTGAGCAGGAACGCGGAGGGCCAGGTGACGTTGGAGCCGACGACGAGGTCGAAGGACGGGTCGTGCAGCGTGGCGCTCTCGCGGGCGAACAGCAGCCAGAGGTCGATCCCCAGCTCGCGGAGGATCCCGGGGACCTGGTCCAGCTTCTCGGACACCATCGGGTCGCCGATCGTCATGGTCTGCTCCCTGTCGCCGCGCCGTCGAAGCGCAGCACGTTGTGGGCGAAGATCTCCATCCGGGCGAGGGTGCTGGGCGGATAGGGCTGGCCGTCGTTCTCGAGGGCCAGGACGGGGTAGCCGCGGCGGCGCGCCCAGGGGGCGTAGACCCCCTCGAGGAGGCGTCCGGGGAGGCAGGCGAACGGGGCGATGATCGCGACGCCGGAATAGCCGTCCTCCATCGCCGTGGCGGCGACGCCCGAGGAGACGGTCGCCTCGGTCTCCAGATCGGGGTCGATGAAGTGCTTCCTGGCGTTGCGCATGATCACGTCCATGTCGTGCGGCGCGTCGGGCAGCAGGCCGGTCGAGCGGAGGTGCCGGCGGATCCGCCGTTCGACCCGGTGCTTGTACAGGTGTTCGACGTGGTACCAGGCCTGTTCGCGGAGGACGCCGGAGCGTCCGGAGCGCAGCAGGCCCTGGCGCCGCCGGGCCTGGTCGAGCAGCAGTTTGCGGGACCAGTCGGTGTAGTGCAGCCACTCGGCGATGTCGGTCGCCTTGGGGAAGATGTCGTGGTCGATCAGGTAGTCGGAGATCTCGCGCACCGAGAAGTCGTCGCGGCGGACGTAGATCTCGCCGACGATCAGCACCTTGCGGACGTCGTCCAGCGACCGGCGGCGGGGGATTGCGCGCAGGGTGCGGGCGGCCTTGGCCAGGGCGGCGTCGAAGGCCCGGCCGCCGGCGCGCAGGCCGTCGAGCACGCGGCGCCAGGCGTCGCCGAAGGTCCGCAACCCGGCCTCGGGGTCGCGCGCGAGGAGCCGCACGCCGAGGCGCACGTCGGTGAAGACGTCGCCGAGCACGAGGGCGCGCCAGGCGTCGCGGCTGAACGTCGGGCCCATCTCGCGGTACGAGTTCTCCGACCCGCCGACGAGCAGCACGACGTTCTCCCAGCCGAGCTGCTCGAACAGCTTGTCGTAGAACACGTGGTACTGCCCGGTGCGGCACGGTCCGAGCGTGCTGGGGATGAAGACGACGAACACCTCGTCCGGGCGGTTGGGCGGGTGCTTGGCGAAGAAGTCGAGCACGCTGCCCAGGACGAGCAGCGAGGGGATGCACTCCTTGCCGGAGGCGACGTCGCGGGCGAGCTGGGTCGTCCGCACGTCGGCGACCGGCAGGTGCACCGACCGCAGACCCTGCTTGCGCGAGGCGACATCGACCGCTTCGGCGGACAGCTCGCCCATCGACGGCCAGACCACCGTCACCCGCGGGTCGCGGATGTCGAACCGCTCGCCGGTCCGCCGGTCGAGCAGGTCGACGAACTGCCGCTTGCGCGCGATCTCGTAGCGCCGCACCTCGCGCAGCGCGCGCGGCGGCGGGGCGGCCCGGCGGTAGCTGTCGACGATGTCCAGGAACGCCTCGATGCGGGTATCGATGCCGGCGTCGGCGGAGTGGGAATCGATCTCCAGGACGAGGTACGGTTTGCGGCCCATCATCCAGCGGACGTAGTGGAGCATGAACGAGTCGGGGGCGCAGGAGAAGTTCGAGATCCAGGTGAGATACAGGTTCTCGACCTGGCGCACGCGCTGCACGGCCTTCATGTCCTGCTGGCCGTAGTACCAGTACATGTTGGGGAAGATCGTCTCGTCGGGGTCGTAGATCATGTCGAACGGGACGACGGTCACGCCGCGCGAGGCGAACTTGCGGGGGATGCCCATGTTGGCGTCGCGGGTGAAGGCGTTGTAGGGGCGGCCGAGCAGGGCGACGTAGACGGTGTCGGGGTTGCGCCGGATCCGCTCGAGGACCCGACGGCCGCGGTCCTGCCAGTCGTGGACGAACCGGCGATAGACGCCGAGCGCGCGGTCGTAGGCGGCGAGGCCGCGGCGGCGGGGGAAGCCGAGCCGTTCGGCGACCTCGCCGAACGAGTCGCGGCTGGCCTCCCAGCCGTGCTTGAACGAGACCAGCGGCCGCAGCACCCGCGCCTCGTCCACGCCGAACGCCTGGCGCGCGAAGAAGGGCAGCCCCTGGGTCAGCGGGCAGGTGCAGGCGTGGACCGGGCCCTGCTCCAGCGACGGCATGTCGCGGAAGTGGGGGAGGAACACGAAATCGACGCCGCGGTCCAGCACGTCCTGGATCGCGCCGTGCGCGATCTCCGCCGGGAAGCAGTAGTTGCTCTCCAGGCGCGCGAGACCCTCGCGCGAGATCGCCTCGGAGAGCACGGCGCGCACGCCGAGGGAGTGGAAGAACCAGGAGTAGAAGGGCCACAGCGAGTGGACGGAGAAGGCGCGGGGCACGCCGACGACCTTCCGGGTCTGCTGGACGAACGCCGCCGGGTCCGCCGCGTAGTCCTCGAACAGCAACCGGTGCCGGAGCTGCACCAGGTCCTCGACACCCCCCTCCTCGACCCTGCGCCGCTGGCGGGCGTTGGTGTACTTCGAGCAGCGCCCGCCGAACGGGTAGCGGCGGCCGGCCACCTCGAGGTTGCGGATCTCGCAGAGGTTCTCGCAGGCCTTGCAGGAGAAGCTGCCGCGCACTTCGAGCCGCTTGTCCAGGATCGCCTGGAGGTCGAACTCGCCGGCCTCCAGCAGCCCCTCGCGGTGCTTGTTGCGCGCCAGGAGCGCCACGCCGAAACAGCCCATCAGCTCCGGGTCGGGCGGCACGGTGATCGGCTTCCCGGTCATGCGGGCGAAGGCCAGCGGCACCGCCGGGTTTTTCGCCACGCCGCCCTGCAGCGCGATGTGGCCGCCGACGGCGCGGTTGCCGACGACGCGGTTGAGGTAGTTGGCCACGATCGAGAACACCAGCCCGGCGACGATGTCCTCCCGCGCCGCGCCCTGCTGGATCGCCTTGCGGATATCCGAGTTGATGAAGGCGGAGCAGTGCTGGCCGAACTTGAGCGGCGCGCGGGCCTCCAGCGCGACGGGGCCGATCTCCTCGGCCCGCTCCAGGCACAGATCGCCCCGCGCCGACTCCTCGAGGAACGACCCCGTCCCCGCCGAACACGCCTCGTTCATCGCGTAGTCGATCGGCACCCCGTTGTTCAGCGAGACGTACTTCGCGTCCTGGCCGCCGATCTCGAACAGCGTGTCGACCTCCGGGTCGAAGTACGTCGTGCCCACCGCATGGGCGATGATCTCGTTGTAGACGCCGGCCGTCTCGAGGAAGGTGCCGAGCAGTTCGCGGGAGGAGCCGGTGGTGGCGGCGAGACGGATCCTCGCGCGGGCGCCGCCGAGCTGCGGCAGGACGCGGCGGACGCACTCCTGGAGCGCGCCGACCGGGTCGCCGTGCGTGCGCCCGTAGTGGGCGGCCGCGATCTCCAGCGTCTCCGCGTGGACCAGGGCGATCTTGGTCGTCGTCGAACCGCCGTCCACCCCGAGGATGTACTCGGCCGCGGGGTCGAACCGCCCGCGCATCGAGGGCATGTAGCGCACGCGGCGCTCCAGTTCGCGCAGGGGCGGGTAGGTCCCGAAGGACAGGGCGACGCCGGCACCGACCAGCCGTTCCAGCGGAGGCAGCGGCGCGCCCCGCTCGCCCGCCAGGTGCGCCGCCCCGAACGCCTCGAACGCCGGCGCCTCCTCCGGCACCACGAACTCGATCGCGGGCCACGCCGCCCGGAGGAACTCGACGATGAAGCGGTTCCGCGTCACCCCCCCGGCCAGCACGACCCGGCCGTCCCGGATGCGCGCCTTGGTCAGGAACTCGCCGACCTTGTCGGCCATCACCTTCGACAGCGACAGGGCGATGTCCCCCCGGGTGCACTCGCCCTTGTTCAGCCGGTGGGTGCAGTCCGACTTCATGAACACCGAGCAGCGCGCGGAGATGCGGTGCACCCGGGCGCCCTCGGCCGCCGCGGCGTAGTCGTCGAGGGTCAGGTCCATCCGGCCGAGTTGCTGGCGGAAGAACTCGCCCGTGCCGGAGGCGCACTTGTTGCCCGCCAGCGTGCTGACGATGCGCCCGGCCTCGTCCAGGCCGTAGACCACGAGGTCCTCGCCGCCCATCGAGACCACCGCGCGGGGGCGCAACCCCAGCGCCGCCAGCGCGCGCTCGACGGCCACCGGACCGATCACCTGGGGCACGGCGAGCCGCCGGCGTCCCTCGGTGCCGGTGGCCAGCGCGCGCACGTCCGGCGCGCCGGCGGCGAGGCCGAGCCGCTCGAGGATCCCGCCGAGCGCGCGCGGCACGTTGCCCTCGTGCGCCGTCCATTCGAGCGCCGGCGGCCGGTCGTCGCGCAGCCAGCAGACCTTGATGTTGGTGGACCCGACGTCGATTCCGATGTTGCCCGCACGCATCCGCCGTCCGCCGCGCGTCGCGCCGCGGGCCCGCGGACGGTTCCCGGGCCGGAGCGGCGGTCGCGGCCGGTTTCCTTAGTCGGATGCGGGCCGGATGGCAATCCCGCCGTGCAGAGCGGGGTCGCGACGGCTCCCGGTCGCGCGGGCGGAAGGCCGGTCGCGCGGGTCAGACCTGCGTGCGGTCCTCGGCGCGGTGGCGGGCGAGCCAGTCATCGATGTCCTGGAACATCCGGTTGGCGCGGCCCTCGGCCAGCCAGCGCGCCAGATCGTCCAGCGTCCAGTCGGCGGTGTCGATCCGGCGCGGCCGGAAGGCGAAGCAGCGCACGCAGGTGAAGGAGAGCCAGGACGACCGTACCGAGCGGTCCAGGCATTCGTCGTAGCGGCGGCAGCCGATCCGGCGATGGAGGTCGACCTCGTGGACGCGCAGCGTGCGGTACAGGCGCACGGGGTTGGGGCGCCGGAGGGAGGGTTCGTCCACGGTCAGTCTCCCTCGCCGGCGTCGCCGTCGTCCGGGGCGGGGGTCGCCGGCGCCGGGCGGGGCGGCGGGTGGAACAGGTCGACGCGCCAGCAGCCGTCCTCGCGCACCAGCCGCTGGGCGCTCCAGGGCCCCGTTCGCTGGGCGCCGACGTCCTCGGCCGGCCGCACGTCGATCCACGCCTCGTCGCCGGCCGCCGACCGCAACGCCAGCCACTCGGGCCGGGGCAGGACGGAGCGCTCCGGCACGAGCAGATCGGCGGGCGAGACGTCCTGTCCGAGGGTGCGGGTCGCGGCGGCGGCGCGGCGGTCCAGTTCGGCGCGGGCCGCGCGGGAGAGCAGCGCGATCGCCTGCGCGGTGTCGCCGCCTTCGAGGCGTTCGATGAACGCCCGGGCCACGGCGACCGGGTCGCCGCAGGTGTCGCGGCGGCTGCGGCAGCCGGGGGCCGCGGCGAGGAGGGCGGCGAGGGCGAGGGCGGCGGCCGGGAGGCGGAGGGTCATCGGTCACCGGCCTTTCCCGCGGCGACGCGCAGGCCCATCCGGTCGCGCACCTCGCGCATCGTCTCGCGGGCGATCGCGCGGCACCGCTCGGCGCCGGCGTCGAGCGCCTGGATCACGCGTCCGGGGTTCGCGCGCAGTTCCGCGGCGCGCTCGCGCGCCGGCCCGAGCCGGGCATCGATCGCGTCGGCCAGGAGCAGCTTGCAGTCGCCGCAGCCGATGCCGGCGACGCGGCACTCCCGGTCGATCCGCTCGACGACGTCGGCGGTCGAGAATCCCTTATGCATCGTGAAGATGTTGCAGATCTCGGGGCGGCCGGGGTCGGAGCGGCGCAGGCGCTGCGGGTCGGTGTAGGCCGGCTTGAGCTTGCGGCGCAGCGCCTCGGGCGTCTCGAGCACGCCGAGGTGGTTGCCGAGGCTCTTGCTCATCTTGGCCTTGCCGTCCAGCCCCAGCACGCGCGGCGCGGGGCTCAGCTTCGCGTTGCACTCGGGGAAGGTCTCCCCGTAGCGCCCGTTGAAGTGCCGAGCGATCTCGCGGGCCAGCTCGAGGTGCTGGAGCTGGTCCTCGCCGACGGGGACGCGGGTGGCCTTGTACAGCAGGATGTCGGCGGCCATCAGCACCGGGTAGGCGAACAGGCCGGCGTTGACGTTCTCCCGGTGCTGCTCGGACTTCTGCTTGAACTGCGTCATGCGGCCGAGGTCGCCCATCGGGCAGACGGTCATCAGCGCCCAGCACAGCTCGGTGTGCTCGGGCACGGCGGACTGCACGAACAGCGTGCAGCGGTCGGGGTCCAGGCCGCAGGCGATGTTGACGAGGGCCGCGTCGAAGATGCGCTGCGGCATCTCGCGCGGGTCGTAGGGGACCGTCGTGGCGTGCCAATCGACGATGCAGAAGATGCAGTCGTGGTCGTCGAGCATCCCGACCCAGTTCTGGATCGCGCCGAGGTAGTTGCCGACGTGGATCTAGCCGCTGGGCTGGATTCCGCTGAACGTGCGCTCGCGGGACGCCATCGCGCCACCTCCGGGCCGAGGTTCTAGGGGCGCGGAGCCCTCCGGGTCAAGGACCCGCTCGCCCCCCGGGTCCGCGCGCCCCGTCCGTCCCCCCGGGCCGTCCTTCGCCGCGCGGGGCGGAAGCGTCGGCCCGCGGCGGCGCCAGCGTGACGCGGTTCCGGCCGGCCTGCTTGCTCCGGTACATCAGCTCGTCGGCCCGCGCCACCAGCGTCGCCGGCGTGTCGGTGGCCTCGGCCATCGTCGCGCCGATCGACACCGTGACCGACAGCGGTCGGCCCTCGACCCGCAACACGGACCGCTCGACCAGCGCGCGGCAGCGCGAGGCGAGGGGGGCGAGCAGCGAGTCGATCTGCATCGGCACGACCGCGATGAACTCCTCGCCGCCCCAGCGGCCGAGGAAGTCGAACGAGCGCAGGCTGGCGGCGACGGTCCGGGCCACCAGCGCCAGCACCCGGTCGCCGACCTCGTGGCCGTGGGCGTCGTTGACCTGCTTGAAATGGTCGATGTCGATGAACAGGACCGCGAACGTCCAGCCGTACCGTCGCAGTTCGTCGAGCCGCGCCTGGAGCGTCAGTTCGGCGAAGCGGCGGTTGCCGACGCCGGTGACCGGGTCGATGTAGGCGAGCTGTTGGAGTTCCTGGAGCCGCTGGAGGGAGGCGAGGCGGGCCGAGTTGTCGGCGAACACCTACACGGCGCCCGTGATCCGCCCCTGCGGGTCGCGCAGCGGCGCGACGCGGACCCGCACCGGCACGCGGTGCCCGTCCCGGTGCTGCAGGTACAGGTCGGCGCTGCGCACCTCGCCGTCCGCCAGCGTCGCCGAGAGGGGGCATCCCGTCCGGCAGAGCCGGTTGCCCTGGTCGTCGACGTGCATGAGCAGGTCGTCCGAACAGCGCGACCCGAGCACCTCCGCGGCCGCGTACCCCGCGATCTGCTCGGCCCCGCGGTTCCAGTAGACGATCCGCCGCTGGCGGTCGGTCACGTACACGCCGTCCGGCAGGGCGTCGACGACCGTGCGGAAGAACTGCGGGTCGGGAACGAAGTCGGTCGGGTCGTCTCGCTGGATCACGCAGGTGCCTCAGGAGTCCATGCAGGTGACGTAGGCGGTGTCGCCGGTGTTCTCCACCGGGCCGAAGCCGGTGGCGTGGCCGCGGGCGCGGCACCACTGATGGATCGCGCTGTTGCAGTGCAGTCCCCACCGTTCGGTCGTGCCGTTGCAGTACGGCTGGTGGGTCGAGAGCTCGGTGTAGGTCGTGGCCAGGATCCGGGCCGTGGCGGAGGGGACGCAGACGACCCAGGCGTCGGGGTAGCTGTTTTCGACGGGGCCGAAGCCGCTGGCGAAGCCGCGGCTCGCGCACCAGCGCTTGATCGCGGCGCTGCAATTGGGGCCCGCGCGCTCCACGACGCCGTCGCAGCCCGCATGGATCGCCTGGAGCGCCGGGAAGCCGGCGTTGTGCGCCTCGCCGATGACGCAGGCGACGGTGGCGGAGCCGGCGGCGGCCTCCACCGGTCCGAAGCCCGAGTTGGCGCAGCCGGCCCCCCCGCAGAACCGGTGGACCGCCGCGTTGCACTCCGGGCCGACGAGCTGCGTCGTGCCGTTGCACGAGGAGAGGTACGTGCTGAGCGTCGCGTAGGTGGTGGTCTGCACGACCGTCCGGAAACCGTTGTCGGCGACGCCGTCGCAGTCGTCGTCCGCTCCGTTGCAGGTCTCGGCGGGCGGCGTGCACGCGCCCCAGGCGCAGCTCGCCGAGCAGACGCGGGTGCCGGCGGTGCCGCAGCTCGCCGTGCACCCGCCGCTCGTCCCGGCCAGACACTCGAAGCCGTTGTCGATGGTCGTGTCGCAGTCGTCGTCCCGCCCGTTGCAGCTCTCGGCCGGCGCGACGCAGGAACCCCAGGTGCAGGTCGCGCCGCAGGCGCGCGTGCCGGTGGAACCGCATGGGGTGGTGCAGCCTTGCGTCGAGCCCGGCGTGCACTCGGAGGTCTCGTCGATCCGCGTGTCGCAGTTGTCGTCGCGGCCGTTGCACGCCTCCGGCGGCGGGACGCAGGGCTGCCAGGCGCAGGACGCGCTGCAAGTGCGGGTGCCCGTGGATCCGCAGGAGCTGGTGCACGTCGCCGTGGCCCCCGCGGCGCACTCGAAGCCGTCGTCGGCCACCGTGTCGCAGTCGTCGTCGCGGCCGTTGCACGCTTCGGCGGGCACGGTGCAGTCGCCCCAGACGCAGGCGGCGGTGCAGGCGCGCGTGCCGGCCGAGCCGCACGGGGTCGAGCAGGAACCCGAGGTTCCCGGCGAGCAGGCGAAGCCGTCGTCGGGCAGCGTGTCGCAGTCGTCGTCCGCGCCGTTGCACGCCTCCGGCGGCGGCGTGCAGTCCGCCGGCGCCGGCGGTTCGCAGGCCAGCGTGCAGGGGCCGCTGCCGGTCGTGCCGCAGCTCGTGGTGCAGGCGGTCGAGCGGCCGACGGCGCAGGCGAAGTCCTCGTCCGTGGCGCCGTCGCAGTCGTCGTCGATTCCGTTGCACGACTCGGGCACGGAGGAGCCCTCGCAGGCGGTCTCGCAGCCGGGCGTCGAGTCGCGGTCCTGCCAGCCGGTGCGGCAGATCAGGATGCAGTGTCCCAGCTCGCAGCGCCCGTCGGCGTTGAGTCCGTCGGGGCAGGCGTTGCCGCAAGTCCCGCAGTTCGCGTCGTCCGTCTGCGGATCGACGCAGCCGTCGGCGCAGGCCAGCCGCCCGCTGCCGCACGTACCGGAACACCGCCCCTCGTTGCAGACTTCCGCCGCGCCGCAGGTGCGGCCGCAGGCGCCGCAGTTGCCGGGGTCCGACGTGAGGTCGGCGCAGCCCGAGGGGCAGAGAGTCAGGCCGGGAAGGCAGCCGCTGTCGGTCCCGTCGTCGGGCGTCGCGTCGGGCGCCGCCTCCGCGATGTCGCCGCCGTCCGGCGGGACGCCGTTTCCGGGGTCGCCGGTGGCGCACGCCGCGACCGCCAGCAGCGCAAGGACGACCGGCGGTCGAATCGCGCGGTGATGCGGCCTCCTCGGGCGGTCCATCCTCACAGACCGACGGTAGCATCGGCCCGTGGGTACGGCAAGGCGGCCGACGTTCTGCACCCCTATCCCCTCGGCCTCGTCCCTTGGTAGACTCCGCGCCGTGCGGGCGGTCCTTCCGGCGGTGGTGGTGTGCCTGCTGGCCGTCGCGCCGGGTCGGGCGGGGGCCGACGACCTGGCCGACTTCCAGCGTGCCCGCAACGCCTACGACGCGGGCGACTACGGGTTGGCGGTCGAGCGGTTTCGCGAGTTGTTGGGGCGGGACCCGCCGCCGGGCCGCGCGGTCCGGGAAGAATGCCTGCAGTTCCTCGGCGCGAGCCTGTTGTTCCAGGGGAACGAGGACCAGGCGTCGGCCGTGTTCGACCAGCTCCTCGTGCTGGAGCCGGACTGGGAACTCGACCCGGCGATCTTCCCCACCCCGATCCTCGACGTGTTCGCCCGCGTGAAGAACCAGATGCGCGAGCGGCTGGCGGCGTTGCAAGCGGCCGAGCAGCAGCTGGCGGAACTGGAGCGGCAGCGGCGGATCGAGGAGGACCGGCGCCGGCGCGAGGCCCTCCGCGACGCGCTCGAGCCGCGCTACCTGGCGCGGGTCAGCGACGAGCGGCACCTGGTTTTGGCCTTCATGCCGTTCGGGGTGGGCCAGTTCCAGAACGGCCAGGAGGCGAAGGGCTGGACGTTCCTCGGCATCGAAGCGGGGCTGGCGGCGGCGAACCTGTGGACCTTCCTGTCGTGGGACTGGTACCGGCGGGAGGCGAACGAGTGGCACGGCACGGCGCGGGGCGATCAGGCGGCGGCGTTCGCCGACGGGTACAAGTACGCGAGCTGGGCGGTGCTGGGGTCGCTGGCGGCGGTGATCGTGGCCGGCGTGATCGATGCCCTGGTGTTCTACGAGGACCCGGGCACGCAGTGGCGGCGGCTGTCGGTGGAGGAGGTGCCGGAGGACCTGCGCCTGCCGGTGCGCGACCCGGCGGAGTTCCTGCCGCCGCCGCCATCGGGGCCGGACGAGGCGTTGCCGGCGGCCGTCGGCCTCGGCTGGACCTTCACGCTCGACCTGTAGCGCACCGGCCTACTGGCCCGGGTGCTCGGCGCGATCCAGCAGCTCGCGGGCGATCGGGCGCCACTTGTTGCCGGCCACGCCCCAGTCGCCCTCCGGCGGCCGGGAGAGCACCCAGCGGAGCAGATCGCGCGCCTCCTCGAACTCGCCCTGGTCGAGCAGCGCCTCGGCGAGCATGATGCGGTTGACGGGGAAGTCCGAGCACTCGACCGCCTGCCGGAGGTACTCGATCCCGGTTTCCGGGTCGCCGATCGATTGCGGCCAGGGCGGGGCGGCGATGTAGAGCATGCCCAGCGCGACGAGGGGGCCGCAGTTGTCGTAGGTGCGGTCGATCTCGACCGAGCGTTCCGCGGCGGCCAGGATCTGGGGGATCATGTCGAGCGCGCCGACGGTGGCCCGCTCGGCGACGCGGCCGAGCACCGCCGCCACGTAGTAGTGGCCCTCGACGCGCTCGGGCCGGATCTCGGCCGCCCGTCGGGCCGCGGCCAGGGCGGCGTCGAGCCACTCGCCGCGGCGCGCATCGGTCTCGTTCTCCTCGGCGAGGCGGAACAGCGTGCGCGCGCGGAGCACCTCGGTCACGTAGGGGTCGGAGCCGAGGCTCTGGGCGTGGTCGAGCGCGGCGAGGGCCTCGAGTTTCTTCTCCCGGCTCGTGCCCGTCTGGGACCACTCGTCGGCCAGCCGCAGGCAGGCCAGCGGGTCCTGGGGGAGGGGGCGCGGTCCGGGTCCGTCGCCGGCGCCGTCGGGGGGCGGCGGGCAGGCGGCGAGGAGGGCGAGGAGGAGAGCGGCGGTGGCGGACGCCGCGGCACCTCGCAGCGGAGTCCCGTCGCGTGGGGACGCCGACGCGGGGCCGGCGGCACGCGAAGGCACGAGCCGCCTACTCCTCGGCCGTCGCCGGCGGCTCGCCGGCGTCCTCCGTGGCTTCCGATCCCGGGACCACCGTCCGGTCGCGCTCGCGGATGCGCGCGGCCTTGCCGGACAGGTTGCGCAGGTAGAACAGGCGGCTCCGCCGCACCTTCCCCTTGGCGGTGACCTCGAGCTTGACCAGCCGGGGCGAGTGCACCGGGAAGACGCGCTCGACGCCCACCTGGTGGGAAATCTTGCGGACGGTGAAGGTCGATTTCGAACCGGCGCGGTGGATCCGGATCACGACCCCGGCGAAGACCTGCACCCGCTCCTTGTCGCCCTCGACGATCTTGTAGTGCACGCGCACCGTATCGCCGGAGCGGAACTCGGGCAGCGGGTCCTTGCGGAGCATCCGCCCTTCCACCGTCGCCATCTTCTCGGACAGGGTCGCCATCGCGGTCCTCGTTTCTCGCGTTCCCGGATCTCCGGATCCCCCGGCCGGGAACGCAGGCAGCGGATTCTATTCGACGTCGCGCCGATGTCAACTCCTCTCCCCAACTCGGAATTCGCCAGTGTCGAGGCGTTGTCGCGGCGGTCGCCGCGCGTCCGGCTCCGGCAGGTCCGGTCGCATCGCCGTCGCCGTTTGACCGCCGGAGACGCCCCCGCTACAGTCGCGCCGATGACCACACGGTATGCCGGCTACTCTGGAAGACTGCTCGATGTCGATCTCGGCGCGCGGACCTGGCGCGAATTCCCGCTCGGCGATCGCTGGGTGGAACTGTATCTCGGCGGCAAGGCGCTGGCGGCGCGGATTCTCTGGGAGGAACTGGAGCCCGGCATCGATCCGCTGTCGCCCGCCAACCTGCTCGTCATCACCCCGGGACCGCTCACCGGCAGCGGCGCCCCGGCGTCGAGCCGGTTCAACCTCTCGACGAAGAACGTGCTGACCGGGGGCGTCCTGTCGAGCAACTGCGGCGGCACGTTCGGCGTGCACCTCAAGCGGGCCGGCTGGGATGGGCTGATCGTGCGGGGGCGGGCCGATCGGCCGACCTGGCTGGCGGTCGATGAGGGCGGGGCGCGGTTCCTCGACGCCCGGCACCTGTGGGGGCTGGACACGGAGGAGACGCAGCGCGACCTGTCGCCGAAAGTCGGCCGGATCTGCATCGGCCCCGCCGGCGAGCATCTCGTGCGGTTCGCCTGCGTCGTCTCCGGCCACCGGGTGCTCGGTCGCGGCGGCACCGGCGCGGTGATGGGCTCGAAGCTGCTCAAGCGGATCACCGTCGGCGGCGGGCGGCGGCACCCGGCCCACGACCCCGAGGCGTTCCGGCGCACGGTGCGGGACTGGGTCGCGACGCTGCGCGGGCATTCGATCACGGGCCGCCAGCTCCCGCGCTACGGCACCGCCGCGTTGGTCAATGGCACGAACGCCACGAACACGCTGCCGACGCGCAACTTCCGCGCCGGCCGCTTCGAGGCCGCGGACGAGGTGAGCGGCGAGACGATGGCGGAGCGCCACCTGGCGCGCAACGACGGGTGCCTGTCGTGCCCGATCCGCTGCGGGCGGGTGGTGCGGCACGGCGGGGGCGAGTGCAAGGGGCCCGAGTTCGAGACGATCGGGATGCTCGGGCCGAACATCCACAACGCCGACCTGCCGAACATCTTCCGCTGGAACCTCCTCGCCGACGCGCTCGGCATGGACACGATCAGCCTCGGCTCGACGATCGCGACGGCGATGGAACTGCGCGAGCGCGGCCTGTTCCCGGAGTTGCCGGTGTCGTTCGAGGACCACGCGGGGATGGACCGGTTGATCGAGGACGTGGCGTGGCGGCGGGGGGTCGGCGCCGAGCTGGCGGACGGGTCGCTGCGTCTGGCCGAGCGCCGCGGGGCCCCCGAGCTGGCGATGCAGTCCAAGGGGCTCGAGTTCGCGGCGTACGAGCCGCGCGGGGCGGTCGGCCACGGCCTCGGCTACGCCGTCTCCAACCGGGGCGGCTGCCACATCAACGGCGGCTACCTCGTCTTCTTCGAGGCGCTCGGCCCGCTCAACATCGATCCCCTCACCCCGCTCGCCAAACCCGCGCTCGTCGTCTTCCAGCAGAACACGATGGAGGCGGTGGCGGTCGCGGGCGGCTGCGTGTTCACGACCTACGCGGTGATCCCCGACCTCCCCGCCTGGGCGGTCAATCCCCACGGCTGGCAGGCCCGCCTGGTCAACCAGGTCCTCCAGCTCACCCGCTTCGCCCTCGGCGGCCAGGGGAAGATGTCGCCCGAGGCGATGCCGTTCCACCTGCCGCTCCTCCCGCACACGAAGGCGCTGGCGAGCTACACCGGCGTGAAGATGAACCTCGGGCTGTTCAGCGCGGTGGGCGAGCGGTCGTACACGCTCGAGCGGATGATCAACCTGCGCGAGGGGCTGCTGGGGGAGACCGACGCGCTGCCTCCGCGGCTGACCGACGAGCTGCAGCGGCCGAACGAGCCGCGCTCGCGGGTGCCGCTGGCCGAGATGCTGCCGGTCTACTACCAGGTCCGGGACTGGGACGCCGCCGGCGTCCCCACCCGCCGGCTGCTGGACAAGCTCGACCTCGGCGACCTCGCGGAGGTCGCGGACGAGGTGCGCGGCCGTCCCGAGAAGTTCCGGGCGCGCCGCCGGGCGTTGCGGGAGCGCGAGGCCGAGGTGCTGGGGGCGGCGCTGGCGTCGGCGCGCGAGTGGGCGGAGCGAGCCGCGCGGGAGCGCGACCGCTGGCGGGAGGAGGCGCTCCGGGCGTGCGCGGCCGAGTGGGCGGCGCGGGTCCGCCGCGCCTCGTTTGCCATCGATCCCGACCGCTGCCGGCGCTGCGGACTGTGCGCGGGCGAGTGTCCCGTCGGGGCGATCGCCTGGCGCCGGACCGAGCGCGCGACGATCGATCCGGCGAAGTGCATCCGGTGCGGCCGGTGCGCCGCGGTCTGCCCGCCGCACTTCGACGCGGTCCGGTTCGTTCCGGTGCCCGCGGACGAGGACCGTTCGCGCGTCGCCTTCCGGGTCCTGCCCGACAAGTGCGAGAAGTGCGGCCTGTGCTTCCGGAAGTGCCCGGTTCCCGGCGCGATCTCGTGGCGCAAGGGGGAACTGGCCGTGATTCACGACGACGCGTGCGTCGCCTGCGGCCGCTGCCGGGACGTCTGTCCCCCGAAGTTCGGCGCGATCGAGCGGTTCGTTCGCCCGGCCGGGGACGCGTGAGGAGGACGCGATGGTTCGGGTCGAGTTCGCTTCCCATCTCGGCCGGACGCTCGGCGTCCGCGAGGCGCGCGTCGAGGCCGGCTCGGTGCGCGAACTGCTGCGCGCGTTGTCCCGGACCCACGGCCGGCCGTTCGACGAGGCGGTGCGGAGCTGCAAGGTCATCGTGAACGGGACGAACGTGGCGTTTCTTCAAGGCGAGAGGACGCGGCTGGCCGACGGCGACGAGGTCGTGCTGTTGCCGCCGCTGGCGGGAGGGTGACGTCGTGCACCGGATCGGCGACGACTGCGACAAGTGCGGGTTCTGCGTCCTGGAGTGTCCCGTGGATGCGATCGAAGAGGGGCCGGCCGTCTACCGCATCGTGCCCGAGAAGTGCGTGGAGTGCGGCGCCTGCGTGCCGGTCTGTCCGCTCGGGGTGATCGTCGAACGCGCCGGTCCGGACGCCCGCCGCGATGCGCCGTGACGGCCCGGCCGGCGCCGGCCGGGGAGAAGGAAGACCGATGCGCGAGACCGACCCGGAAGAGGAACTCCTCGCCGACCTGCTGCGGCAGCGATCGCTGGCCGCCCTCGACGGTTCGACGGCCGCGGCGCGGCGCCTGCAGCAGATCGATCGGCGGATCCGGGATCGCTTCGAACGGACCGTGGCGGTGTTCGTGCTGGACATGGCCGGATTCACCCGGCTCACCGTGCTGCGCGGGATCGTGCACTACCTGATGCTGATCCGCCGGATGCGGGATGTCTGCGTGCCGGTGCTCCGCCGGCATCGCGGGCGGCTGGTCAAGGCCGAGGCGGACAACCTGTTCGCGTGGTTCCCGGCGGTCGCTCCGGCCGTCGCCGCATCCCTCGAGATGTTGGACCGCCTGTCGGAGATCAACGCGCAGACCGACGACGAGTCCGACGTGCAGGTGAGCATCGGCATCGGCTGGGGCCCGACGCTCGTGATGGGCCACGACATGTGGGGCAGCGAGTTCAACTTCGCCTCGAAGCTCGGCGAAGACCTCGCCGGCGCCGGCGAGATCCTGCTGACCGGCGCCGCGCACCGCGAGCTGCGGGGAGGTCCGTACCGCTTCCGCCGCCGCCCGGTGAACGTCTCGGGGATGCCCTACGACGCCTGGCTGCTGCGGCTGACGGCGCACGGAGGGCGGTAGCGGCCGCGCGGCCGCATGGATCGCTCCCGGCTCCCGCCGGACGTGGACCCGGCGCCGGGGTCGGGAAGGAGGGTGCGATGGGCCATCTGTCCAGGCTGGACGTGGAGTGCGCCGTTCCGCTCGCCGTGCGCGACGAGCTGCAGCCGCAGGAGGTCGATGCGATCCTCGAGATCGTGTTCCTCGCCGCCGCTGCCGACGGCACGCTGGCGGACGAGGAGGCCGACGCCTTCATCCGGATCATGCTGCGGCTGTTCGGCCAGCACGCGACGCCCGAGCGGATTCGCGGGGTGATGCAGCAGATCGCCGCGCGCGTCCAGCGCGGCGAGTCGTGTCACGCCGCGCGCTGCGCCCGCGTCGGCGAACTCACCCCGACGCTGCAGCGCACCGCCGCCCGCGAACTGGCCTACAAGCTCTCCTACGTCATGCTGATGAGCGACCTGCGGACCAACGAGGACGAGTTCGACTTCGACGCCGAACTGCGCCGCGTGCTCGGGATCTCGCCCGAACGGGCCGAGGAACTGATGGACGAGGCCTCCCGTGCGGTGCTCGGCGGGCCCAGCCGCAAGGGACGCGGCGCCCCGACCTGCGCCGGGGAGCCGCCGTCGCAGATGGACCTGCCGTTCGGCGACGCGGCCGCACCCCCGGCGGATGAGCGGAGCGGGCCCGCCGCCGCATCCCCGGCCGCGGAAGAGGCCGCGGGGCGGGCCGCGGCCGGGAAGGTGTCCCGCCGCCCGGCCGGGAGCGCCAAACGGAAGGCGGCGAAGAAGGCGCCGCGGAAGGCGGCGAAGAAGGCGCCGCGGAAGGCGGCGAAGAAGACGCCGCGGAAGGCGGCGAAGAAGACCGTGCGCAGGCCGCTGCCGAAGCGGCCGGGCCGCAAGCATCCCCCCGGAAAGAAGACCCCGCCCGGACGCCGGCGTCGCTGATGTCGGTCGAACATCGCCCGCGGATCCTGTACGTCGAGCCGTACGAGGCGGGGTCGCACGCGGCGTTCACCCGCACCCTGACCGCCGGTCTCGCGGCGGACTGGACGGTGCTGACGTTGCCGGGCCGCCACTGGAAGTGGCGGATGCGGGGGACCGCCGCGTGGCTGGCCCGGGAACGGTCCCGGGAGCTGCGCGGGCCGTTCGACGCGATGCTGGCGAGCGCGTATCTGCCGCTGGCCGAGCTGGTCGGACTCGCGCCGTCGCTGGCGGCGGTGCCGCGGCTGCTGTACTTCCACGAGAACCAGCTCGCCTTCCCGGTGCGGGCCGAGTTCGCCGGGGAGCGCGACCTGCACTTCGGTTTCACGCAGCTCGTGTCCGCCCTCGCGGCGGACGTCTGCGCCTTCAACAGCGCCTGGAACCGGGACAGCTTCCTGGGGGCGGCGCGCGAACTGCTGGACCGCATGCCGGACGCGGTGCCGGAGGGGTGGGTCGAGGCGGTGGCGGAGCGGAGCGTGGTGCTGCCGCTGCCGGTCGAACTGCCGGACCACGCCGGGGCGGAGGGTGCCGAGGTGCCGCCGGGGCCGGAGCGGGCTGCGGGTCCCGTGGTGCTGTGGAACCACCGCTGGGAACACGACAAGGGGCCGGAGCGGTTCTTCGAGGCGCTGTTCCGGCTGGCGGACCGCGGGGTCCCCTTCCGGGCGGCGGTGTGCGGCGAGCGTTTCCGGGAGGCGCCGGCGGTTTTCGAGGAAGCCCGCGCGCGCCTCGGCCCGCGCCTGCTGCACTGGGGGTGGATTCCCGAACGGCGGGCGTACCTCGACCTGCTGGCCCGCGCGCAGATCGTCGTGTCGACGGCCCGGCACGAGTTCTTCGGCCTGTCGGTGCTGGAGGCGACCCATCTGGGCGCGCGGCCGCTGGTACCGGACGGACTGTGCTACCCGGAGATCTACCCGCCGGAATTCCGCTACGCGGGGGAGGCGGCGCTGGAGGGGGAGCTGGAACGGCTCTGCCGCGCATGGACGGCAGGAACGCTCGATCTGCGGGCGGATCGGCGGGCGTGGACGGCGCCGTTCGCGGCGGAGCGCGTGCTGCCGCGGTACGCGGAGCGGCTCGGGGCGCTGGCGGACCGCGCGGTGCCTCTTGCCCGGAGCCGCGGTCCGCGCTAAGGCTGGCGGCATGAACCGGCAACAGGCGATCGATCTGTTCGCGGTACTCAGCCCGAAGGAGATCGCGGCGGCGTGGAGCGCCGGCCGCCCCGTGCGGCCGCCCGAGATGCGCCGCGGGTTGTACCTGGGTCGCGCGGGCGGGTTCCCGCCGGCGTTCCGGCCGATCGTGCGGCACGTCGTCGGCCGGGACTACTTCGCCAAGATGATCCTCGACGGCTGGGGGGTGAACGTGCGCGTCGCCCAGGACGGCACCCACGCGCCCCTGCCGTCGCCGCTCGTGCCGGGCGGCTTCAAGGTCGACCTGCCGTTCCGGCTGGGGCCCGACGCGCTGGACTACGGGTTCTACGCGGCGGGGCGGGACCTGGGGTTCCCGGGCGGTCTGAGCCAGATGCGGGACTTCCTGCGCGCGGTGGATTTCCGCAGCCTGACCGAGGTGCTCGGGGAGGCGACCCTGGCCAAGGTCGGAGCGCGACGGGGCGTGGCGTCCGAGACGGGCGAGCTGGTGATCGGCTACATCGCGCCGCTGGGGGTGCAGGCGCTGCAGACGTCGCCGTTCGGGATGTGCTGGTGGCGCGACGTGACCGAACCCGAGGTGGAGTCGGCGCGCGCCTACCTGCGCACCGCCCGGCTGCTCGACGCCTCCTGCGGCGACGCCGCCGGCTGATCGCCTGCCGCCCGCGGCCGCGGAACCTCTCCGGCGGCGCACCGGCGGCGGAGCGAAGAACGACGGGACGGGGCGAGAGATGGCGTTCTCGACGGATCGGCATCGGGAGAAGGTCGAGGCGGTGGCGGCGCAGGTGCGGGCGCTGGCGGCGCGGGGCGAGCGGGCGCACGTGGACAAGGGCGGCGTGCACCACTTCGTGCCGCTGCCCGGCGATCGACGGTTCCGCGGCCGGGCGGTGGACGCTTCCGCGCTGAACGCGATTCTCGAGATCGACCCGGCGGCGCGGCGCTGCACGGCGGAACCGGGCGTGCCGTTCGGCGTGCTCGCCCGGGCGACGCTGGCCCACGGACTGCTGCCGGCCGTGGTGCCCGAACTGGAAGGGATCACGGTGGGCGGCGCGGTGGCGGGCTGCTCCGTCGAATCGATGTCGTGGCGCGAGGGCGGATTCCACGACTCGTGCACCGAGTACGAACTGGTGACGGGGACGGGGGAGGTGCTGACCTGCACGCCGCAGGACGACCCGCTGGTGTTCGGGATGCTGCACGGGTCGTACGGCACGCTGGGCGTGCTGACCCGCGCCACCTTCCGCCTCGTCCCGGCGGCGCCCTGCGTGCGGCTCGAATACCGCCGCTACGACGACGCGGCGCGGTTCCGGGAGGCGGTCGAGGAGCGGATCGCGGCGGGGGACTTCGACTTCATCGACGGGATCGCGCACGGGCCGGACCGGCTGGTGCTCTGCCTGGGCCGCTTCGTCGAGCGGGCGCCGTACACGAGCGACTACCGGGGGACGCGGATCTACCACCGCAGCACCGCCGAGCGGACCGAGGACTACCTGACGACGATCGACTACTGCTTCCGCTACGACACCGAGTGCCACTGGATGACGGAGACCGTCCCGCCGCTCACCTGGGCGCCGGTGCGGGCCGTCGTGGGCCGCTGGTTCCTCGGTTCGACCAACCTGATCCGCTGGTCCAAGGCGCTCGAACCGCTGCTCGGGCTGCGCCGGCGGCGGCCCGAGGTGGTGTGCGACTACTTCGTGCCGCGGCGGCGCTGGGAGGAGCTGTTCGCCTGGTACGCCGGCGCGGTCGACCACTGGCCGCTCTGGATCGTGCCGTACCGCATGCCCGCGCCGTATCCGTGGCTCGCCGACCGGCACGTCGCGCGGATGGGGGACGACCTGTTCTTCGACTGCGCGGTGTACGGGCGGCGGAACGACGACCCGCGGTGCGACGTGTCGGAGCTGCTCGAGCGGAAGATCCTGGAGTTGGGGGGGATCAAGACGTTGATCTCGCGGAACCACTACACCCCGGAGACGTTCTGGGACGTGTACGATCGCGGGCGCTGGGAGACGGCCAAGGCGCGGCTCGATCCCCACGGGGTGTTCCCCGGCCTGTACGAGAAGTTCCACGGGGCCTGACGGGTGTCCGCCGCGCTCCGCGCGCGCCGGAACCGGCTCCGTCCGCGGCACGGACGGAGGCTAGTAGGCCGACGGGCGGCGGCGCTCGGCGTGCCAGTACCGGTAGCTCGACATCCGGTCGCGCTGCTCCATCGGCGCGCGGTGCGCGCAGGTGGAGAACTCCTCCGTGCCGCGCAGCGCTCCCCACCGGACCTCCGGGCAGTCGTTGGGGTTGTACGACTGCTCGAACCGCTCGATCCGGTCCAGCAGCTCGCCCAGGGTCAACTTCCAGGTCGTCTTGTCGGAGCGCTGGTAGGTGATGGACAGCTCGTTCTTCGAGCGGTTCCATTCCTTGCGCAGCAGGCGCTCCAGCTCCGCCGGCGTGGCGTTCGGGGGCAGACGGAACAGCGCGGGGTCGTCGAACACGGTCCGGGGGTACGCGAGCAGCTCGTCCATCGCCAGGAGCAGCCGCAGGTCGCGGGCGGGGGTCGAGTAGTCCTCCCAGGGACCGCGCGTCTCGAAGATCGCGCCGCCCTCCGGCATCTCGATCGTCTGCCAGTCGTGCGCCTCCATGTACTCCACACCGACCTGGACCGCCGCCACCCGCGACTCGAGCAGCTCGATCAACGCCTCCATCTGCGAACGGTAGGCGGCGACGGGGTCGAGCGGTTCGGGATTGAGGAGCCGCAGGACGGTCCGGTAGAACTCGTGCTCCGAGCGGAACTCGTACTGCTCGGTGGACGGGTCGGGGTAGTCCGGATCCGCCGCCAGCTCCGCGTCGGTCGCGAAGCGGAAGCGCCCCCGTTCGTAGCGCACCGGCCGGAAGGCCTTGAAGCCGCCGGTGCGCAGGGCGGGATCGAAGTAGAAGTTGGCCCGCGAGAACCGCTTGTGGGACACCGTCCGGTCGGGGTGGCCGTCGATCGCCAGCAGCATCCCGATGCGTTTCTCCGACCCGGGGACCCAGCGGCTCAGGACCAGCACGTGACCGCCGACGTCGACGAACACCGTGCCGGGGCGCAGCGTGTCGCGCGAAAGCGCCACCGGATAGAACTCGCCGGCGTCGGCCTCGGGCAGCACACGGCCGGTGCCCGAGTGGACCGTGTCGCCGACGTCCTCCTCGAGCCACTCGTTGAACCGCCGGACCGGCGACTCGATCGCGTCCCAGGCGCTGTTGAGATTCGTCTCCGGGATCTCGTCGCAGCGCGTGCCGCGCTCGCGCGTCCCCCGCAGGCAGTGCCGCACCGCGAACGGCAACCCGAGCTTCCAGGAGAAGTACGCGCGCAGGAAGAAGGGCGTGTCGCCGCAGTCCGGCGCCGCCACGACCGGCTCCGGCCCCTCCGCATCGTCCTCGTCCAGACCCAGATGGCCGTACAACAGGTTGCGCCGCGGGTCGCGCAGCACCTGGTGCAGCGGCCGCCAGCCGGCCTTCGCGCCGGGGTCGGTCAGGAACAGGCGCTCCACCCACGCGGCGTACAGGTTCTCCCACTCGCGGTTCCACGCCCGCGTCACCTCCCACACGCCGGTCTTCGGCGCGCGCATCCGCCGCGGCGCTTGCGCCAGGACCTCCACCGCACCGCAGGCCAGCGGCCGGGCGGGATCCGATGAAACGACCAGCACGCGGCGCGCCCCGGCCGCCGGCGAGGGCACGGTCACCGACCACGCCCACGGCGGCCCCCCCCACGACTCGTTCCAGTTCCGCGGCCGGTACGTCTCCCGGCCGTCCGGCCCGAGCAGTTCGAACTCCACGAACGGCTGCTCGGTCTCCGACACCGCCGTGAGCCGCAACGGCTTCCCCGCCACCGGTCTCGCCGGCGACACGAACAGCCGCACCGGAGTTCCTTCCGGGTCGGGACAGAGCACCTCCATCGGGCCGGCCGGCGCGTCCCGCCCCGCCGCCGGCTCCGTGCCCGCGGGCTTCGTCCCGGCAGCGCCCGGCTTCGCCCCGCCTGCCGATTCGGCCGGCGCGACGATCGCCGCCGGCGCCCCGGCCTTCGCCGCAACGCTCGCCTCGACCGCCGGCGCAGGGTCCGCAACGGTCGTCCCCCCCGCCGCCGCGAAACCCGCATCGAGCGCCCCTCCGCCGGAGACCGCGGGCGCCGGCCGGCCGTTCTCGTCCGCCGCCGACAGGCCGGCGATGCTGCAGTGGGACATCTGCGTCGCCGCCAGCAGCGACAACGCGATCACCAGCGCCACCGGCCACTGATCCACCGGCGCCTCCCGATCCTCCACGCGATCCCCGAAGACCTCGTCCGACTCCGACCCCGACTCGTTGTCAGCCGTCGCCGTCGAGTGCCGCGACGGGAACGGGTCGACCGTCCGTGGATCGAATTCGCCCCGACCAATGCCGTGGATGGACCTCGGATGATGCGTGTCCCACATGGTGGTATTTTATCCCACCACGGCCATCAAATGGAAATTCTTGGCGGATTCCGCTACCGGTCTGTTCCTGCGGGCTGGTCGGTGTCGGGCGGCGGTGGGGCCGAGATGGTGATGGCGTCGATCACGGTGAGCCAGTCGGTGGAGTCACCGATGCCGAGGAGCAGGTGGGCCGCGTCGGCGATCGGTTCGTTCCACGAGGCATCGACCCCGACCCAGCGGCCGTCGAGGACGATCTGGGTCCAGGCGTGCCAGCCGAAGAAGCCGAGTTCGTCGCCGACGTAGATCAGGCCGGAGACCTGGCGGGCGGGGAGGCCGGCGGCGCGGGCGAGGGCGGCGACGAGCAGGGCGTGCTCGGTGCAGTCGCCGACCTTGCGTTCCAGCACCTGCGATGCGGTGCCGAGATTCGTCGACAGGCTCTTGTCGAGGTTGTCGTAGACCCAGGCGACGATCCGGTCGGCCTTGTCGCGGTCGGAGGCGGCGCCGGCGGTGATCTCGCGGGCCAGGGCGGCGACGGCGGGCGCGTCGGCATCGATCTCGGGCGTCGGGCGCAGGTTCCGGGAACGCTCGTCGGCGGTCGCCTCCGGACCGGGGACGGATCGGAGGACGACGTCGAATCGCCCGTCGTCGCGCCGCGCGACCTGCTGTTGCGGGCCCGAGGGAAGGACGAACCCCGGCGGGACGCCGACGACCAGCCGCAGTTCACGGACATCGGTGGGCCGGCCGAGGGGCCGGTCGACCGGGATGCGCATGTCGAGCGGTCCGAGGGCGGAGAGGTCGCTTTGGGCGCGGTCGCGGTCTTCCAGTCGCAGGACGATGCCGGTGCCCATGCTCGCCTCGAGGGTGGTATTGCCGGCGACCCGCAGGAGGAACGGCTGCTGGTCACCCTCGTGGAGCACCTGGAGCGTGGCGACAGGGGTCTCGATGCCCGCGATCACCTCGCGTTCGACGGACAGGACGGTCACCGTGTCGGTCTCGTCCCGCGCGTCGTCGTCGTCGAAGGCGGGCACGACCATCGTCATCCCGGGGCGCAGGCGGGCGGCGTCGAGGCCGAAGGCGCCGACCGCCGCCAGCGCCGTCTCGGCCGTGGGCGGGCACGGCCGATCGGACGCCGCCCGCCCCTGCACCGTCTGCCGCAGCACCAGCCCCTCGGGCGTCGCCGTCGTCCGCCGCTCGACGGTCCCCGCCGGCGTCTCCTGCAGATCGCGCGACTCCACCAGCGGGAACGGCGGGGCGGTGTCGTAGAAATCCTCGGCGCGGATCACCGACTCCGACCGGAGGCCGGGGAGCAGTCCCTCCTGGACGATGCGCAGCTCGAGACGGGCGGCGAAACCGCCGGGATCGCCGGGAGCCGCCCGGCCGAGCTCGACGTGGGCCCAGCCCACCTTGCGACCGGTGAGGTACACGCCGTACCAGGCATCGACCGCCCCCCGGGCGACGAAGTCCGCCAGCACCTCCGGCGGGACCAGGTCGCCGCCGGGCCAGGCGGCGGCGTCCCCCGGGGTCCCGTCCGGTTCGACGACGTCCCCGTTCGAACCCGAGGCGTCGGGGGACGTCCCGCCGGACGTGCGGTCGCCCGGTCGCCCGGCGGTCTCCTCGCCGGAGCGGGAGCCGCAGCGGCAGGCGGGGAGGAGCAGACCGAGCACGAGCAGGGCCAGCCGGCCGTGGATGGGGTAGCGGGTCATGCGCCTACCCTAGCACGGAACGGGGGTCGGCCGCCGCTCGAGCCGACCTGCGGTCGGGTCGCGGCCGGGAGGGGGAGGGGAGGGCGCGGCCGGAGGGTTACGGCCGGTTGACCGCGGCGACGTAGTTGCCGGACGCGGTGCCGTAACCGTCGACGTAGAAGGCGAACAGGCCCGCGCCGGCCGGAATGGTCGCGCTGATGCGCGAGGCGTTCGAGGGGGTGCAGGCGGGCACGGCGTCGTCGTTGCAGGCGAGGTCGTTGCCCGTGGCGCCGGAGCGGACGTAGAGCAGCGTGTCGTAGGTGGCAATGCTGCTGCCGCAGGTGGTGGCGCTGAACGCGCCGCCGGCGTCGCCCGGACACGTCGTCCAGTAGTAGGTGTCCTCGGGCGCGTTGTCGCCGCCGCAGGACCCCGTCACGACGCCGGGGGTCAACGAGGTGGTGTTGCCCGTGTAGCTGGCGAGGCCCGCGGGCAGCAGGGTCGGCGTGCCGTCGCTGCCGACCGGCAGGTGCTCGATATTGAGCGTGTAGTTGCCCGAGGCGCCGCCGTAGCCGTCGAGCAGTATGTAGTAGGTGCCGGCCGGCAGGTTGCGGAAGATATGGTCCTGCTGGAGACCGCAGGTGTCGTCGGTGCAGGCCGGCGCGATCCCGCCGCAACCGGCGAGGAGCGCGATCTGCGTGTCGAAGGCGCTGCCGAAGGTGTTGACGAACACCATCTCGCGCTGCGCCAGCGTGAACCGGTACCAGACGTCGCGGCTCGGCGTCCCGGTACCGCTGTCGCAGGAACCTGTGCTCGGCGTGTAGCCCGCCGTGCTGCCGGTGACCGTCGTGCGGCCGGCCGACAGCGTCAGCGGGATTGCATCGGTGCACTCGTCGCCCGCCGCCCGCACGCTGCTGTTGAGCACGAACGGTCCGAAGTTCGTCGACCGGTAGCCGTCGACGACGATGTAGTAGGTGCCCGGATCGAGCGTGGTGCTGATGCGCGATGCCGTGTTCCCGGCGCCAAGGTCGTCGTTGCAGGCGATGGGCGTCCCGCTGCACGCGCCGTTGTAGATGTACAGCACGGTGTCCCACGTCGTGCCGTCCGTGTCGAAGACCACGTTCGAACGGGTCGTGATGCGCACGACGTAGGTGACGTCGGGCGCCGGCGTCGTCCCCGCCGGGACGCAGGCGGCGGGCGGATTGTAGTCGCTGCGCGCCGCGCAGGTCGAGCCGCGGACCGGGGTTCCCGGCGTGAGCAACGTCGCGCCGGCGCAGGTGTCGTTGGCCGGCGCCGGCCCCAGGTCGCACGCGCCCCAGGCGCAGGTCGCGTCGCAGGTCTGCGTGCCGGAACAGGCGCCGACGGTGCAGGCGCGCGTCGCGCCCATCACGCAGGCGAAGCCGTTGTCCGGCCCGCCCACGCAGTCGTCGTCCAGCCCGTTGCACGTCTCCACCGGCGGCGTGCAGGCCGACCCGGAAGGCCGCGTGCAGGAGGAAGTGCAAGTCCCGACGCCGGTCGAACTGCACGTCGTCGTGCAGGTCACCGTCTGGCCGGCGCAGCAGGCGAACGTGTTGTCGCAGGTGCCGTCGCAGTCGTCGTCCCGCCCGTTGCAGGTCTCGGTGGGCGGCACGCAGGCGCCCCACGCGCACGTCGAACCGCAGGTCTGCGTGCCGGTGCTGCTGCAGGTCGTCGTGCAGCTCCGCGTCGCGTCGCGCACGCAGTCGAAGCCGTTGTCGGCCCCGCCGACGCAGTCGTCGTCGCGACCGTTGCAGACCTCGGCCGGCGGGACGCAGTCGCCCCAGACGCACGTGTCGGAGCACGTCCGGCGGCCCGTGCTGGCGCAGCTCGTCGTGCAGCTCTCCGTCGAGGCCTGCACGCAGTCGAAGCTGTTGTCGGGCCCGCCGACGCAGTCCTCGTCCAGCCCGTTGCAGATCTCGGCCGGCGGATTGCACGCACCCCACTCGCAGGCCGTCGAGCAGGTCCGGCTGCCGGTCGTGCCGCAACTCGTCGTGCACGACCCGCTGGCGCCCACCGCGCAGGCGAAGCCGTTGTCGGGCCCGCCGACGCAGTCCTCGTCCAGCCCGTTGCAGACCTCCGGCGGCGGCACGCAGTCGCTCCAGGAACAGGCGTCGCAGGTCTGGGTCCCCGTCGTGCCGCAGCTCGAGGTGCACGAGCGGGCGGGGTCGCCGTCGCACGCCTCATGGCCGGACCAGACGAAACCGTCGCCGCACGTCGCGTTCCGGCAGGTGCTCAGGCAGGCGTCCGTGTTGTCGGTGTTCCCGTCGTCGCATTCCTCGCCGGGGTCGACCGTGCCGTTGCCGCAGGCCGCCGTCGCGCAGACGCCGCCGCGGCAGACGCCGGCGCCGCCTCCGGGCAGCACGCAGGCCGTGCCCTCCGCGGGCGGCGTGCCGGCGACGCACACGTGGCCGGTGCACGCCTCCGCCCCGTTGCACGTCTCGCCGTCGTCGCAGTCCGCGGCCGCCTCGCAGGTCCAGGTGCAGTCGGTCTCGCAGCCGTCGCCCGGCAGCGCGTTGCCGTCGTCGCACTCCTCCACGCCCGCCCGCACGAAGCCGTCGCCGCACGTCGCGTTCCGGCAGCTGCTCAGACAGGCGTCGGTGTCGTCGGTGTTGCCGTCGTCGCATTCCTCCCCGACGTCCACGGTGCCGTTGCCGCAGTCGGCGCCCACGCACGAGCCGCCCCGGCAGACCCCCGGGTCGCCGGCCGGCTGCGTGCACGGCGTCCCGTCGGCCGGCGGCGTGCCCGGCGCGCAGGCGTGCTCCGTGCAGCTCTCCGTGCCGTTGCAGTCGTTGCCGTCGTTGCACTCGGTCGCCGCGGTGCAGCTCCACGTGCAGTCGTTGTCGCAGCCGTCCCCGCCGAGGTCGTTCCCGTCGTCGCACTCCTCCCCGGGGTCCACGATCCCGTCGCCGCACGTCGGCGGCACGTCGGCCTCGACCTCCCCGCCGCCGTCGTCGTCGCCGTCCACTCCCTCCACCGTCTCGGTCACGTCCTCCGGACGGTCCGGAACGTCCGCGCGATCCGGCACCTCCTCGCCGTCGCCCGCCTCCTCGACGTCGACATCGAGGCCTGCGTCGTCGGTCGCGGTCGAGTCCCCGCCGCCGCAGGCGGCGAGCCCGGCCAGGCCCAGGACGCCCAGTAACACGAACCACATCGTTGCGCGTCGCTGCATGACGAACCTCCCGGTGCCCGAAGCACCCCCAGCAGATCGGCCGGTAACCTAGCACCGGGTTCCGGGATCGGCAAGGTCGCGAGGCCCGAGGTGATGTACGGACGTTTGTGTCAGGGCAAGGGAAGGGGGTATCTCCTCTCATGACCATGAAAAACAGAAAGGAGAAACCCCCAGATGAAGTGCGCGCTAGCGATCCAGACCCTACGTCGAGCGGACCGGGTGATCAAGG
>JAAZOP010000467.1 GCA_012797735.1 Myxococcales bacterium | reverse complement strand
AGCCCGCCGGGCCGACGACGGTGCCCGCGGCGCCGCCGGCCGCGGTCTCTTCCACCTCCCCGCCGCCGACCGCGCCGGTGGAGAGCCCGGTCCCGGAGGAGGCGCAGCTCCAGTCGAACATCGACTACGAGCCGATGCCGTCCGGCCAGCGCATCCAGTTCAACCTCCAGGACGTCGACCTCCCGGTGCTGGTGCGCATCATCTCGAACATTACCGGCCGCCGTTTCATCCTCGGCGCCAAGGCCCGCTCGATCAAGGCCACCGTCTTCAGCCCGGAGGAGGTCACGGCCGGGGAGGCCTACCGCGCCTTCCTCTCCGTCCTGCAATCGAACGGGATGACGGTGGTGCCGGCGGGGCGCTACTGGGTCGTGACCGAGTCGGCCGGGGCGGCGCAGGAGTCGGTGCCGGTCTACCGCGACGGGGAGTCCACGCCGGCCGAGGCGCGGATGGTGACGCGGATCCATCGGTTGCGGCACGTGGGCGCCGAGGAGATCGCGAACCTGCTCAACCGGTTCAAGTCGCGCGACGGCGACGTCACCCCCTACCCGCCCACGAACACGGTGATCATCACCGACTTCGGCACCAACGTGCAGCGGCTGCTGCTGATCCTGCAGGAACTCGACGTGGCCGGGACCGGGGAGCGGATCTGGGTCGAGCCGGTGCACTACGCCGACGCCGAGGAGTTGGCGCAGAAGATCCAGGAGGTGTTCGAGGCGAGCGGCATCGCGGCGAGCACCCAGCAGGGCGGGCGCCGCGGGCCGCAGGAGGAGGTCAAGCTCCCCTCGCCGGGCGGTTCGGGTCAGAGCGGCGCCACCGAGACCGTCGTGACCCGTCTGACGAAGGTGCTGGCCGAGCCCCGGACGAACGCGTTGATCATCGTCGCCACCGAACCGGCGTACCTGCAGGTGCTCGAGCTGGTGCGGCGGCTCGACGTGCCCGTCTCCGGGGAGGGCGAGATCCACGTCCATCCGTTGCAGCACGCCGACGCCGAGGAATTGGCGGGGGTGCTCAACTCGCTGGTCACCGGTTCGGGGATGAGCTCCACGCGCCGGGGCGGGCGGAGCGGTGGACCGGCGGCCCAGGCCCAGCCGGCGCAGGGCGAGGCGTTCGCGGGGCAGGTGCGGATCCAGGCCGACACCGCCACGAACTCGCTGGTCATCGTCTCCAGCCCCCGGGACTACGCCGCGCTGCGCCAGGTGATCAGCCAGCTCGACATCGCGCGCCGTCAGGTGTTTGTCGAGGCGGTGATCATGGAGGTCAGCCTGGAGCGGCTGCGCAATCTCGGCGTCTCGTTCCACGCCGGCGACATGGTCGACACCGCCGGCGAGCAGTCGCTGGTCTACGGCGGTTTCTACCCGCTGTCGACGATCGCGATCGACACCAACGCGCTGCAGGGGCTGGCGGTCGGGATGCGCGGCTGGGAGCTGGAGGGTTCGGACCAGACGCTGCTCCCCGGCGTTTCGATCCCCGCCTTCGGCGTGCTGCTTTCGGCTCTGCAGACCGACAACGACGTCAACGTGCTCTCGACGCCGAACATCCTGGCCACCGACAATGTGGCGGCCGAGATCATGGTCGGCGGCAACATCCCGGTGCAGCAGGGCGGCTACGGCGCCGGCGCGCTGGCCTCGCTGGCCGGCCAGACCGCCGGCGCGAACACCGGCGCCCTGTCCAGCCTGCTCGGCGGTCTCAACCCCTACGTCAGCGTCGGCTACCAGAAGGTCGGCATCACGCTGAAGATCACCCCGCAGATCAACGAGAGCGACCAGGTGCGCCTGGAAATCGAGCTCGAGGTCAGCGAGGTCACCGGCGAGAGCTCGCTCGGGCCGATCATCGGCCAGAAGACCGCCAAGACGACCAGCGTGGTGCGCGACCAGCAGACGGTGGTGATCGGCGGGCTGATGACCGACTCCGAGGTGGAGACGGTGGAGAAGGTCCCGTTCCTCGGCGACATCCCGATCCTCGGCTACCTCTTCCGCCACACCCGCACGCGCACCACCAAGCGCAACCTGCTGATCTTCCTCACGCCGTACATCATCCGCGACCCGAGCGACTTCCGGCGGATCTTCAACCGCAAGATGGAGGAGCGGCGCGAGTTCATCGAGCAGATCTCGGCGTTGCGGGAGCGGGAGTGGAGCCCCGACATCGATTACTCGCGGAGCAACGGCCTGTTCGAGGAGATCAACCGGACGATCCGCGACCTGGAGGAGGAGGAGGAGCTGCGCCGCCAGATGGAGCAGGCCCCGCCGCCGGAGCACCGGCCGAGCCCACCGATCTCGACCGAGGCCTTCCAGGCCACGCCGGCGGAGGGCTACGTCGAGATCTCGCCCGCGGGGGAGCGGCCGATGGTCGATGCGGTGCCGGTCACCGTCTCGCCGGGGATGCAGCCGCCGCCGCCCGCGGTCGTGTACTGAGCGCGATGGACGACCGACTGTTGGCCGAGATCCTGACCTCGCGCGGCATCCTCAGCGCCGAGCAGGTGGCGTCGCTCTCCGCGCAGGCGCAGGGGCGTCCCTTGCGCGAGGCGCTGGTCGAGCAGCGGGTGTTGGACGAGGACGCGATCGTGCGGTTGATCGCGGACGAGTTCTCGATGCCGGTCCTGCCGCGCATCGAGCCCGACCAGGTCCCGGCGGACCTCGTGCGCCGGATCCCGATCCGCTTCGCCAAGCAGCACCGGGTGCTCCCCGTCCGCCGGGTCGATGGCGGCGTCCTCGTCGCCCTCGCCGACCCCCTCGACTCCACGGCCCTGGACGACCTGCGCGCCGTTCTCGGCGTCGAGCCGCTTCCGGCGCTGGCCGACCCCGACCGGATCCTCGAGGTGATCAACCAGGTCTACGACCGCGAGGCCTCCGATCTGGGGGGCAAGGAGGAGGAGCAGGCCGACGAGCTGCAGGACATCCTCGACGTCTCCGACGAGGCGCCGATCATCCGCTGGGTCAACTCGCTGTTCTTCCAGGCGGTGCGCGAGCGGGCGAGCGACATCCACATCGAGCCCGGGGAGCGCGAGGTGATCGTGCGTTACCGGATCGACGGGGACCTGTACGAGCGGAAGCGGGCGAACAAGGGGTTCCTGCCGGGCATCGTCTCGCGCGTCAAGGTCATGGCCGGGCTGAACATCGCGGAGAAGCGCCTGCCCCAGGACGGCCGCATCGCCCTGCGCATCGCCGGCAAGCAGATCGATGTCCGCGTCTCGACGATCCCCACCAGTCAGGGCGAGCGGGTGGTGATGCGGCTGCTCGACAAGACCACCGTCCTGCGCGACGTCTCCACCCTCGGGCTCGCCCCCGGCATGCTCGCCGCGCTCGATGCGCTGATCCACCGGCCCCACGGCATTCTGCTGGTCACCGGCCCCACCGGCTGCGGCAAGACCACCACGCTCTACGGCTGCCTGCAGAAGATCAACACGCCGGACCTCAACATCATGACCGTCGAGGATCCGGTGGAGTACGACCTGCCGGGCATCTCGCAGATGCACGTCAACCCCAAGATCGACCTCACCTTCGCCTCCGGCCTGCGCGCCTTCCTGCGGCAGGACCCGGACGTGATCATGGTCGGCGAGATCCGCGACCGCGAGACCGCGGAGATCGCCGTGCACGCCTCGCTGACGGGCCACCTCGTGCTTTCGACGATCCACACCAACGACGCCGCCGGCGCGATCACCCGTCTCGTCGAGATGGGCACCGAGCCGTTCCTCGTCGCCTCCTCGATGATCGGCATCCTGGCCCAGCGCTTGGTGCGCGTGCTCTGCCCCCACTGCGCCCAGCCGGTGGCGATGAACGACGACGACCTGCACGAGCTCGGGTTGGACGCGGCCCGCATGCAGACCCGCCAGGCGCGCCAGGTGCTGCCGGCCTACCACGTCGATGACTCGCACCTCGTCCCGCTGCTGCGCGGCGAGCGGCCGCGGATCCGCCGCAAGGTCGGCTGCCCGCAGTGTCTGCAGACCGGCTTCATCGGACGGACCGGGATCTACGAGCTGCTGCTGATCACGGACCGCGTCCGCTCCCTGGTGCTGCAGCGCGCCGACTCGACGGCGATCCGCCGCGCGGCGATCGAGGAGGGGATGGACACGCTCCGGGACGACGGGGCCCGCAAGGTCCTGGAGGGGGTGACGACGCCGGAGGAGGTGCTGCGGGCGACCGAACAGGACATCGAGATGGAGGGAACCTAGCCCGGCGCGGGCGGACGGGACCGAGATGCCGACCTACGAGTACCGCGGATTGACCGCCTCCGGCCGCAACGTGCGCGGCGTCCGGGAGGCCGACGGCCTGGACGGGCTGCGGGCCGCGCTGCGCCGCGAGGGGATCGTCCCGACCGAGATCCGCGAGGCGCGGGTCGCGGGCGGCGAGGCTTCCGCCAAGACCGGGCTCGCCGGCCGGGAGGTCCGGCTCGGCGCCTTCCGCGATCGGGCCAAGCCCGCCGACATCTCGCTCGCCACCCGCCAACTCGCGACCCTGATCCGCTCCGGCATCCCGCTCGTCGAGTCGCTGACGGCGATCGTGGAGCAGACGCAGAAGGAGCAGCTCAAGCGCGCGCTGGCCACGGTGCGCGACCAGGTGAACGAGGGGGTCTCGCTGGCCGACGCGCTGCGCGCGCACCCCAAGCTGTTCCAGGACTACTACGTGAACATGGTCCACGCCGGCGAACAGTCCGGCACGCTCGAAATGGTCCTCGACCGCCTCGCCGACTTCACCGAGGCGCAGGGCCGCATGCGTTCCAAGGTCACCGCCGCCCTCGCCTACCCGATGATCATGGCGGTGCTCGGCACGATCATCGTCGGCGTCCTGATGGTGGTCGTCGTGCCGCAGGTCACCACGATCTTCCGCGACTTCGGCAAGGATCTCCCCTGGTACACGGAGACGCTGGTCTCGATCTCGCACTTCGTCGGCCGCTGGTGGTGGGCCGCGGGGCTCGGCCTGGTTGGCGCCGTGACGCTGTTCCGCCAGTGGAAGCGGAGCGCCGCCGGCCGCAAGGTCTGGGACCGCCTCGTGCTGCGCCTGCCGATCGCCGGCGACATCGCGATGAAGGTCGCCATCGCCCGGTTCGCCCGCACGCTGGCCACCCTGCTGCGCAGCGGGGTCCCGATCCTGCGCGCGATGGAGATCACGCGCAACGTGATGGGGAACGCGGAGCTGGAGCGGATCGTCGAGGAGGCCCGGCTGTCCGTCCAGGAAGGCGAATCGATCGCCGTGCCGCTCAAGCGCAGCGGGCGGTTCGACCCGATCGTGACCCACATGATCGCCGTCGGGGAGCGTTCCGGGCAGCTCGAGCAGATGCTGCTGTCGGTGGCGGGCAGTTACGAGATGCAGGTCGAGACCCGCCTCGCGGCCCTCACCTCGCTGCTCGAGCCGATCCTGATCGTCGTGATGGGCGGCGCGGCGGCCGGGATCGCGGCTTCGATCATGCTGCCCCTGCTCCAGCTCTCGGACTTCATGGGATGAGCGGGGAGGTGCCGGCATGAGCCTCTGGGACCGCTGGCGCGCCCGCCGGGACGACGGCCCGCGGCTCGGACCCCGCCGTGCCCCCCAGCCGCTGCTCGGCGGCGCGCGCCGCCCGGCTCGCCGCAACCCCGTCTGGCGCGTCCTGCGCCTCGTGCTGCTCGCCGCCGCCCTGCTGATGTTCGTCACCGCCTCGATCGGCTACTCGAACAACAAGCTCCGCCGGCGCAAGACCTGGATGACGATCGCCGAGCTGACCGACGCGGTGCTGCGGTTCCAGCACGACTTCCAGCGCTGGCCGGACTCGTTCGACCAGTTGCTCCGGCCGCCGGCCGACCAGCCGCCGTACCTGCCGTCGCTGCCGCGCGACGCCTGGGGCCACGAGTTCCGCTATCTGCGGGTCGCCGAGCCGGCGCCCGCCGGAGGATTCCGCATCGTCTCGGACGGTCCGGACGGCAGGCCGGGCACGGGAGACGACATCGAGAACCTGTGACGCGGCCGCCGGCGCGGCCGGCGGCAGGGGATGGCGGGGCGCGGCCCCGCCGGGAGGCACCGATGGACGAACGAAACCCGCAATCCGAACGTCGCACGGCCCTGCACCGGATCCTGCGTCGCGCCCTCCGGCGGCTGCGCCGGTGGTCGCCCGGCCGGCTGGACGCCCGCACCGCACAGCGCGGCATGACGCTGATCGAGATCATGGTCGTGATCGCGATCATCGGCCTGCTGATGGGCGCGGTGGCCTTCCTCGTCGTGCCCCGCTTCACCAAGGCCAAGGAAGGCACGGCGAAGATCCTCGTCGAGAAGGTCTACAACGCGGCGGCCGAGTACTACACGATCGCCCCGCCCGGCGGCGGCTGCCCGACCCTGGAGGACCTCGTCCGCGAAGACCTGATCAAGGAGGAGCAGACCAAGGACCAGTGGGGGAACCCCTTGGAGATCCGCTGTTCGGGCGACGTCGTCGAGAGCGTGACCTCGGCCGGCAAGGACGGTCAGATGGGCAACGACGACGACATCACCTTCTCGGAGACCCGCAAGGAGCGCTAGGTGACCGACCCGTGCCCCGCCGCGCCGCCCTCGGCCCCCGCCACCCGCCGCCGGATCCTCGACGGCGCGCGGCGCCGCCGCGCCCTCCCCCGCGGGGCGGCGGGAGGGTCCGCCTTCACGCTGATCGAACTGCTGGTCGTGCTGGCGATCATCGGCCTGATCGCCCTCGCCGGCATCGTCGGCCTCGGCGGCGTCCGGCGCGGGCGTCTCCAGGATCAGGCGTTCCAGATCTCGCGCCTCAGCCGCAACGCCCTGATCCGCTCGCTCTCCCGCGCCACGACCGTCCGGATGGTCGTCGATCTGGACGAGTTCCGGATCTGGCTCGAGGAGGCCGGTCCGGCGCCCGCGCTCGTCGACGAGTCCGGCCGGATGGTGATCCCCGACGGCGGCGGCGAGGAGGACGCGGGGGGGCCCTGGGCCGACGCGGGAACGGGCCGGCCGTTCGAGGCGCCGGCCGCCGCCGGCGAGGAGGAAGAAGAGGAGCCGGGCGGCGGCCTCGGCCTGCTCGACATGCTCGGCCCGATGCTCGGACCCGGCTCCGCCCTGGCGGAGCTCGAGCGGCCGGCGCGCTACTTGCCGCCGGCGTTCCAGCCGATCGACGAGCCGCGGA
This sequence comes from Myxococcales bacterium, assembly GCA_012797735.1. GTDB lineage: Bacteria > Myxococcota_A > Polyangia > DRWM01 > JAAZOP01 > JAAZOP01. The sequence continues at coordinate 6,587 of JAAZOP010000467.1, read as the reverse complement.
TGAAGCCCGTGCAGCTCGAGGGGCTGGCGGCGATGCGCGTGTACCTCCCGGGCGCGGAGGAGCCGATCGAAGAGGGCACGGCGTACATCTTCTACCGCGAGGACGGCACGGCGGACGAGGCGACGATCCACATCGAGAACGACCGCGGGGCGGTCTACTCGATCGTGATCCAGCCGCTCACCGGCCGCGGGGCGCTGTACCCCTACCCGTTCGTGCCGGAGCCGCCGGAGGTGCTGCCGTGAACCGCCGGAGCCTGCCGGTTCCGCCGGCCGGGGCCGCCGGGCCGCGCGCGGGAGGGGAGGCCGCGCGTCGCCCTCCGGGTTTCACCCTGATCGAGGCGCTGCTCGCCGTGCTGGTGATGGGCCTGTTCTTCTCGATGGCCTTCACGCAGCAGGCCCGTTCCGTCGTCCTCGAATCCCGGGCGCGGCTCGAGGCGGCGGCGGCGGCGCAGGTCCGATGCAAGATGGCCGAGATCGAGCAGGCGCTGTTGAAGGACGGCTTCCCCGTGTCCGACGAGGCGGACTCGGGGCCGTGCTGCGAGGCGTACGAGGACAAGCGGTTCGCGTGTTCCTGGACGATCGAGTCGATCGAACTGCCGTCCGTCGCCGACCTGCAGTCGGCGATGCAGCAGGACCGCACCGACCAGACGCTGGTGGCGACCGGGGAGGGGCAGGAGGCGTCGTCGTTCGAGGAGCAGGCGATGGGCCTGCTGTCGATGCAGGCGCTCTCGCAGATCCTGCCGATGGTCCAGGGGTTCCTGCGGGACGCAATCCGCAAGGTGGAGGTGACGATCGTCTGGCAGTACCGGAACCGCGTGTTCGACTTCCAGGTGACGCAGTACGTGACCAACCCCGGCGGCGGGGCGCTGGGCGCCTTCCTCCAGGCCGACCTGGTGCAGAAGCTGATGACGGGCGGCCCGCAGGCCCTGCTGGAGCTGCTGTACGGGGGCGGCGGGGCGAGCGGGGGCGGCGACCAGGGCGGAGGCAGCAAGACCCCGTGAGACGCGGCAGCGCCGGCATGACGATCCTGGAGGTGATGCTGGCCCTCAGCATCGCCTCGGGCGTCATCACCTTCGTCTACGTCTCGGCGCGGGACGTGACGCGGACGAAGGAGCGCCTGGAGCAGGACGCGGAGCGGCTGCGCGAAGCGCAGATGGCGCTCGATCGCCTGGCCCGCGACCTTCGCTCGGCCTGGCTTTCCGGCCACAAGAAGCCGCTCCAGCCCACCGTCGACTCGGCCTTCCTCGGGGAGAACGACGACCCGATCGACCGCATCTCGCTCAACACGTTCACGCACGTCCACCGTCGCTGGGACGCCAACGATTCGGACCAGGCCGAGGTGACCTGGTTCGGGGTGGAGGATCCGGACGATCCGCGCGTGATGCACCTGGCGCGGCGGGAGGCGGCGCATCTGGACGAGAAGCCGACCGAGGGGGGCGTGGTGCAGGTCGTGGTGCACGACGTGGCGAGCCTGGAGGTGGAGTACTACGAGGCGGAGCGGGACGAGTGGGTGAAGGAGTGGGACACGACGCAGCCGACGGCCCAGCCGAACCGCCTGCCGCGCTTCGTCCGCATCGTCCTCACGCTGCTCGACCGGTTCGGCGGCGAGGTGGTGCTCGCCACCCAGGTCCAGCTCGAGATGCAGCAGCCGATCCTGCTGCCGGGGGGGTTCCAGTGAGCGGCGGGCGTTCCGGGGTGCCGCCGGTGCCGGGGCGCGGGCAGCGCGGCGTGATCCTGGTTGTCGTGCTGGCCGTCGTCGCGGTCATCAACTTCCTCGTGCTGGACCTCAACGCCAACATGTTCGTCGTCCAGAAGACGACCCACGTCGCCGACCGGCGCACGGTGGCGTTCTACAACGCGCGCTCCGCCGTCCAACTCGGCCGCCTGGCCCTCGTCCTGCAGGGGATGATCAACGGCCAGCTCGCCTCCCAGAAACAGCGCGGCGGCTTCGACATCTCGCCGTACTCGAGCCTGCTGTTCGACTTCTTCGCCAACGAGTCGAACCGTTCGACGCTGCTCGAGGGCATCGCCGGGATTCCGTCCGAGATGGTGCGCGGCTTCGCCCTGTTCGACGGGAACTTCGCCGTCGAGCTGGTCGACGAGGACGGCCGGATCAACCTCAACCTCGCGGCCCAGGGCGACGAATCGCAGCAGTTCCTCGACCGCGTGCTGTCGTGGCTCATCGCGCCGGAGTCGTACGACGAGCTGTTCTCGCGCGAGGCCGCCGACGGCAAGATCACCACCCGCGAGCAGCTCGTGGCCGCGATCATCGACTGGGCCGACACGAACGACCAGATGTACCAGCGCGCCGGGGCGAGCCGGGGCGCCGAGGACAACGAGTACGAGTCGCTGCCCGAACCGTACCGCCGCAAGGACTGCCCGTACGACTCGATCGAGGAGCTCCGCCTCGTGCGCGGCGTCGGCGAGGACTTCTGGAGCGCGTTCGTCGATCCCGACCCGTTCGACCCCAACCAGCGTACGCTGACCGTCTGGGGCCAGGGGAAGATCAACGTCAACTCCGCCCCGCCGCGCGTGCTCGCCGCCGTGATCTGCGCCCTGGCCCTCGACCAGACCGCCTGCGACCCGCGCAACTTCGAGCGGGTGCTGCTGCTGATCGATTCGATCAACGAGCTGGGCGGCGGCCGCTACGGTTCCCCCGGGCACTTCGTGCGCGCGGTGTCGATGGGCACCGAGGACGTCCCGGGCATCCCGATCGACGGGAGCCTGGCCGACAAGTGGCTGACCACCACCGGGCGGGTCTTCTCCCTCTACGTCGAGGGTCGGGCGCCGATCGGCGGCCGGCCGGCCGGGATGGGCTCGGCGGTCGATGCGCGGAAGCGCGAACAGCAGGAGGCCGAGGAGCGCGGGCTGCCGGTCGCCGGAAGCGGCCGGGAGGCCGACGCCGGTTCGGCCGCCGGCGGCGGAACCGCGGCCAACCCGGCCCAGGATCGCGATGTGGTGGTGCGGATCCATGTGGTGATCGATACCACGCCCCCCTGGGACGCCCAGGGCGGGCGCTTCCTGTACTGGCGGGAGTTGTGAGTTGGTGCCCGGGCGCCGGAGGGTGTAGGTTGCCGGCGCCCGACGCCGGGGGCGGCGGGGTGAGCGAAGGATGGCGAGGCTGAGCTGCGGGATCGATGTGGGGACCGGGACGGTACGCGCCGCCGTGCTGAAACTCGGGCTGCGCTCGTCCGAGGTGCTCCAGCTCCACGAGGTGCCGCTGCGGCTGCCCGACGACGGCGGACCGGCGGAAGCGGAGGCGGTCGTCGAGGCGCTGCGGGAGCTGGCGCGGAGGCTGCCGCCCCACCTCGAGTCGCGGGCGGCGGGGCTGCCGGGAGGCGACGCCACCGTCCGTCTGCTGTCGTTCCCGCGCGCGGCCCTGCGGCAGGCGGAAGCCGCGATTCGCGTCGAGCTGGAAGGGCAGCTTCCGTTCGAGACCGACGAGGCCCTGTTCGATCATCTGGTCCTGTCGCCTCCCGCCGAGGATCCGGCGACGGTGCTGGTGGCCGTGGCCCGGGCGGAGACGGTGCGCGGGCGGCTGCAACTGCTGGCCGAGTCGGGCCTGGAGCCGGGGCTGCTCGCGGTGGGCGCGCTGCCGCTGGCGCGGCTCCTCCCGTCCGGACACCCGCTGCTCGAGGATGAAGGGCTGTGCTTCCTCGACGTCGGGCGGCTCGAGACCGACCTGTTGGTGCTGCGCCGGGGCCGGCCGGTGTTCCTGCGGTCGTTCCGGGCGGGCAGCGAGGACGTGACGCGCGCGCTGGCCAAGGTCCTGCGACGCTCGCGGGGGGAGGCCGAGGCGGTCAAGTGCACGCACCTGGCGCTGCCCGAGCCCGGCCGGCCGGCGCCCGACGCGGCGCACGCGGCGCTGGCCGAGGCCGCCCAGAGCGGTCTCGGCGCTCTGCTCACGCCGCTCCGCCGCACGCTGCTCGAACTGCGCGCCAAGGGGGGCGCGTTCGCGCCGCCCGCGCGGCTGGTGCTGGCCGGCGGCGGCTCCCGCATCCCGGGCCTCGCCCCCTTCCTCGCCCAACGCCTCGGGCTGCCCGTCGAACCGCTCGCGGACGCCGTGCCGGCCCCGCCGGGGACACCTTCCGACTCGTTCCCGTCGTTCGCCCGGGCGATCGGACTGGCGCTGGAACCCGTCGCGTCCCGTTCCCGCAGACTCGACCTGCGCAAGGGCGACGCGCGCTACCGCGGCGACCAGGCGGTGGTACGCAGCCACCTGCGCAAGGCGCTGATCGCGGCCGGCGTGGCCTTCCTCGCCTGGCTGTTCTCCGCCTGGGCCGAGAGCCGATCGCTGGACCGCGAGGCGGAGCGGCAGCAGGCGGCGCTCGAACGCCTCACCCTCGAGGTGATGGGCAAGAAGTACTCCGACTTCGACCTCGTGCGTTCCCTGCTCGGCAAGACCGGCGCGGGGATCGAAGGACCGGTGCCGGAGATGGACGCGCTGGACGTGCTGGCCGAGCTGGCGCGGAGGATGCCGGCCGACATCCGCAACAGCATCACGCTGCTGACGATCGAACCCGGGAAGCTGGCGATCAACGGGCTGACGCGCAACGCCGAGGAGGCCTCGCGGATCCCGGAGGTGCTGAAGGGGTTCGAGCGGTGCGTGCGGGACGTCGGCACCCTCTCCGGCTCCGGCTCGGAAGGGAACTACTCGTACCAGATCGAGGCGACGACGAGCTGCCCGTAGGGGCGGAGGACGACGGACGACGATGGCCGGACGCTGGAGCGACCTGACCGCGGGGGTGCGGCGACGCCTGGGGGACCTGGCGCCGCGCGAGCAACGCGCGCTGCTCGTGCTGGGCGTGACGGTGGTGCTGTTCGCCCTGGCGATCGTCGCGTACCTGGTCCAGTCCGGCCTGGGCGAGAAGTCCGAGCGCAACCGGGAACAGGCCGCCGTGCTGCGTCTCGTGCGCGAGAAGGGCAAGGCGTACCGCGACCGGATGGCCGAGCAGGAGAAGCTGAACCGGCGGCTGAGCGCGCCGATGCAGCCGTTGCCGAGCATCCTGGGGGAGACGCTGGCCGAGCTGGGGCAGCAGCGGCAGGACTTCCAGGAGCTGGCGCCCGAGGCGGTGGGGCTGCCGGGCCAGCGACGGAAGCCGTGGATCCGCCATGCCGTCAAGTTCCCCCTGCGCAAGGTCTCCGCGCTCACCGTCTACGACCTGCTGCTCAAGCTGCGCGACCGCTACCCCGACCTGCCGCTCGCCGTCACCCGGCTCGACATGCGCCTCGACCGCACCGAGACCGCCCTGTACAACGTCGAGCTGATCGTGTCGGCGTACCGGCTGGCCGAGCCGAAGCGGGACGAGGGAGAGGGGTCGCGCGACGATCGGCCGGCGGCCCGCCCCGCCGCCGCGGACAAGGAGCTGTTGGGACCGTGAAGACCTGGCAACGCCGGCTGCTGTTCGGACTCGGCTACGCGCTGCTGTTCCTCGTCTCGTTCGTCGTCTTCCTCTACCTCTCCTTCCCCTGGGACCGCACCGCCCGCTACGCCGAGGCGGCGCTGGCCAAGGCGCTGGACATGGACGTGCGCATCGGGTCGGTCGCCCCGAGCTGGTTCACCGGCCTGGAGCTGACCGACGTGACGTTGCGCGCCCGCAAGCCGGACCGCCAGGGCCAACTCCGCTCGATCCACGCCGACCGCGTCGTCGCCCGCGCCTCCGCCGGAACGCTGTTCGGGGGCGACATCGATGTCGATTTCACCCTGGAGATGATGGGAGGGAAGGTCGAAGGACAGTACTACCGCGCGCAGAAGGACTCCCGCATCGTCGCGAACCTGGAGGGGTTGTCGCCGAACGAGGTCACCTTCCTGCGGGACATGGTCGGTCTGCCGATCCGGGGCGGCCTGAGCGGTCGGATCGACGTGACGCTGCGCGACCACAAGTTCGCGAAGGCGTCCGGCACGATCGAGATCGCGGCCCGCAACGTGGTCGTCGGCGACGGCAAGGCCCGGATCAAGCTCAAGGTCAAGCCCCAGTACGCCGAACTGCAGGAGTTCCTCGACCGCGAGGACCAGGGTGTGGCCCTGCCGCCGATGACGGTCGGCACCGTCACCCTCAAGGCCCGCGTGACCCAGGGCGTCGCCCGGCTCACCCAACTCGAGGCGTCTTCCGAACACATCGAGTTCAAGGGGGAAGGCGAGTTGCTCCTCGCCGACCCGGTCACCGCCTCGACCAGCGCGATCTACATCATGTACAAGCTCACCGAGGCCTACGAGAGCCTCGACAGCGAGGCGCGGACGATGATGGAGAACATGCGCACCTCGCCGGTCTACCGGCGCGCGCTCCGCACCGACGGCTTCTTCGGCTTCTGCCTGACGGGGGTGCTGCGCGAGCGGGTCCGGCCGCTGCCGACGCGCGACGGTTGTCCCGACCGGCCGGTGCCCGAACCGCCGGCGCCCGGCGTCCCCGGCGCTCCTCCGCTCGCCCCCGCCCCGACCATCATCTCCGCGGCCGAACGACCCGGGGAGCGGATCCCCGGGGTCGCGGCCGGGTGGGCGTGATGCGGCGCGGCCGGCGCTCCGACGAGCCCGCTCGCGGGCCGGCGTCGCGAGTCCCGCGGCCCGCGGCGTCGCCGGCAAGCCGGCGT
>JAAZOP010000466.1 GCA_012797735.1 Myxococcales bacterium | reverse complement strand
GCTCGCGTCCGGCGACAGCGCGGCGCGCAGCGCGGCCGTGGTCGCCGGGGCCAGCGCGGCGGGCACGAGCCCCAGGCCGACCAGCGCGTCCGTGGCCAGGATGCCCGGCCCGCCGGCGTTGGTCACGACCGCGACCCGCGGTCCGGGCGCCGGCGGCTGCTGGGCCAGCGCGGCGGAGACGTCGAACAGTTCCGCCACCGAGGTCACGCGGACGATGCCGCACTCCTCGAACAGCGCGTCGTACGACACGTCCCGCCCGACCAGCGCCCCGGTGTGCGACTGCGCCGCACGCGCCCCCTGGGCCGTCCGGCCGGCCTTCACCGCCACGATCGGCTTGCGCCGCGCGACCCGCCGCGCCACCGGAATGAACCGCCGCGGGTCCAGGAAGCTCTCCACGTACATCGCGATCACCCGCGTCCGCTCGTCGTGCTCCCAGTATGGAACGAGGTCGCAGGCGTCGACGTCCACGCGGTTGCCGATCGAGCAGAACATCGAGATCCCGGCACCTCGCTCCGCCGCCAGTTCAAGCATCGACTCCCCGAGCGAACCGCTCTGCGTGACGAAGGCGATCGGTCCCGCCGGCGGCGTCAGCCGCGCGAAGCTCGCGTTCAGCCGCACCTCCGGCTCCGTGTTGATCACCCCCATGCAGTTCGGGCCGGCCGCCCGCATGCCGTACCGGCCGAGGATCTCGCGCAGGCGCGCCTCGCGCTCCCGCCCCTCCGGCGTGCCCGTCTCGCCGAAACCCGCGGAGACGATCACCAGCGCGCGCACTCCCTTCCGCCCGCACGCCTCGATCGCCTCCAGCGCCAGATCCTTGCGCACGATGACCACCGCGAGGTCCACCGGGTCCGGGATCTCCAGCACCGACGGGTAACACTTGAGCGCCATCACGACGTCGTGGGCCGGGTTCACCGGGAACACCTTCCCCTGGTACTCGCCCACCATCAGGTTGCGCAGCACCTCGCGCCCGATGCTGCCCTGTCGCCCCGTGGCGCCCAGCACCGCCACCGCCCGCGGCCGGAACAGACCGTCCAGCCCCTGCGAGTCGTCGTCGCACGAACGCGCCGTCCGCTCCACAATCCACCTCGCCGCGGCCCGGGAGTCCGGGCCGCGGCGGCAAAGTAGTACAGGACGGCCCTGGATCGAAGGGGGTTGTCCTTCCGCCGGTCCCGAAGGCGCGGGCCGGCCGCTCCTCCCGGCCCGAAACACGAGGAGAGAGACGGGTTCGTCCCGCGGTGGGGCCGAGAGGCGGGTGGAAACGCGGCCCGGTGGGGACGACGAGAAGAGGGACCCGTGGTGCGGCCTGCGGCCTCGACCAAGGTCACCGTCGCAGGGCCGCGCGGTGAGGGTCGTGCGGTGAGGGTCGGAGGCGCGCCAGGCATGCGGAAGGAGGTCACGGTCGGCCTCCGAAAGACCCTGCGGATCGCGCGAGTCCTGCGGAGGAGCACATACGTTCTTCCGGCCCCCGGCGTGGTCCGGTGCGGCGTGCAGGGCTGAACGCCCGACCAGGAAACCCCCGATTTCCGGCCGTTTCCTTGACAGATCCGGCGGGACGGGAGACAGTGGCTTCGATGGATTTCGTGTCGCCACGCGGCGGAGGGCGTGTCTGGTGGGGGCTGGCGGCGCTGCTCGGGACGGTGATCTGGAGTCTGGCCGGAGCGCCGGCGGCGGCGCAGGCGCGTTCGGGCCGTCGTGCCGGCGAGGTGCGCACGCACGTGGTCGAGTCGGGGGAGACGCTGACGGAGATCGCGGCGCGCTACGGTGTCACGGCGGCGGAGTTGCAGCGGGCCAACGAGTTGTCGGACCCGGATCGCATCCGGGTCGGCCAGACGCTGACCGTCCCCGCGGCGTCCGCGCGGGAAGCGGGCGCCGGCGCGCGGGACGGCGGATCCGCGCCGGCGGAGTCGGCGGGGCGGGCGCACCGGGATCCCGAGCCGGCCGGCGAGGCGGGGTCGGGCGACGGCGGCCGGGCCGCGCGTGTGACGCGCGCCGGTGTCGTGCTGTACGTGGCCGCGGGCCAGACGCTGTCGGACATCGCCGTGTCGTACGGGATCACGATGGCGCGGCTGCGGGCGGCGAACGACCTGGAGAACGCCGACACGCTGCGGGTCGGCCAGCGCATCGTGGTGCCGGGAGCCCGGGAGGTCGTGCCGGTCCGGCGGGCCCGCCGCGAGGACCCGCCGTCGAATCCGATCACCTTCCTGCGGGTCTCGACCGACGAGGAGCGCACGGTGCGGTTCTTCGACGGCCGCGGCCGGCCCCGCGAGTCGGCGCGGGACGACTTCGACTACCTGATGCGGAGCGTCGGCAGCGGGAGCCGGCGTCGGATCCACGTGGACCTGTTGCGCATGCTCCAGGTGGTGGCCGACCACTGGCCCGGCCGGCGCATCCTGATCTACTCGGGGTATCGTCCCTACCGGCGCAGCCAGTACACGCCGCAGTCCAAGCACAACGTCGGCCGGGCGATCGATTTCCGGGTGGAGGGGGTGAGCAACGCCGAGCTGCGCGACTTCTGCCGGAGGTTTCCCCGGGCGGGGGTGGGCTACTATCCGAACAGTTCCTTCGTGCATCTGGATACGCGCGAGGAGCGCGGCTACTGGGTGGACTACTCGGGGCCCGGCGAGGCGCCGCGGTACGGGCGCGAGCGCCGGGAGGCGGAAGGGGACGAGGAGGACGAAGCGGCGGCGGACCGTGCGGCGGACCGTGCGGCGGCCCGGGCGCGGCGAAGCCGCTCCGGGCCGGACGAGGGAGCCGGCGGGGCGACGACCGGCGCGAGCGCGGAGAAGGCGCGCGCGGCG